>JANMKB010000725.1:0-28090 GCA_031371805.1 Blastocatellia bacterium
ATGAGCTTAATCGCTACCATAAGGTTTGAGACGCGTTTGGATTCTCTGATGCCGACGAACACGAGCGCGGTAATCAACAGCACAATCACAAGCGCGGGCAGGTCACACACAAAATGAATGCCGCCAATCATCGGCGCAGTCAGCCACGCCTGATGCGCGTCAAGCGCATTGCCAATGCCATCAGTCGCGTTAATTTGTTCGAGAGTTTGTCCCGCCATGAGCAGCGCATCAACTTTATCAAATCCGCGCGAAGCCGAAAGAAAATACATAGTCAAATATTTCGGAATATTGATGCCGTAACCTGTCAGCAACGACGTGAAATAATCGCTCCACGAAATCGCTACGGCGATATTTCCGATGGCGTATTCCATCAACAAATCCCAGCCGATAATCCACGCAACAAGCTCGCCAAACGAAGCGTAGGCATACGTGTACGCCGATCCCGCGACCGGAATCATGGAAGCGAATTCGGCATAACAAAACGCCGCAAACGCGCAGGCAATCGCCGTGAAGATAAACAGAAACGCGACCGCTGGCCCGCCATTAAAAGCCGCGTTGCCAATCGTGGAAAAAATACCCGCGCCAATCACCGCCGCAATGCCCAGCGCCGTGAGGTCAACTACGCCCAGAGTTTTGTGCAGCCCGCCGCCTTCACCATCGCCCAAACCATGCGCCGCATCATACTGAATTTGCTCGACCGATTTTGTGCGAAGAAGAGATGAAAAGTTCATAAGTTGGGTGTCCAATTTTTATTGTGAAAGTTTTTGTGAAGCAGTTGCAATTAAACGAGATGCGAAATGGATTGGCAAGAGCCGTGAATCTAATTGCGTCAATAAACTTCTATGCTAAGCTTAACCTCAAAGATTATGAGAACGCATTTTCCTCGCATCATTATTGCCGTTGGTTTGGTTTTACAGCTTTCCTGTACAAATACGCATCTTACAACCAATCGAATTGAAGCAGCGCAAACACCACTTGCCAATGCGCTTTATGCGGCGCAACTCAATGGTTATACTGATGATATTATTCAGGTTGCTATCAAGCATGCCGAAGCGGGAAATTTTAATAAGGCAATAGCAATTGTGGAGTCAATCGAAGAAAGAGGGTTCCTCGAATATCTCAGAGATGGATTCAATTTTCGCCGAGTTCTTGCATACAATGTCGCGTCTAAAATTGAGGCTTTAGGGAAAATCGCTCTGTTGCAGGCAAAAGCAGGAAACGCTGAGCTTGGATTAAAAGGCCTGGAAAGATCGTACACTCTGGCAAATCTAGTCGAAGACGATAAAGATGGTACAAGAACCGTGCAGCTTACCAACGTGGCAACCAAGTTCATTCTAATCGGAAAACCTGAACGAGCATTTTCAATTCTAAATACCCTGCCATTAACTACAACTAAATTAGATGATGCTGATGTGAGGCGTCAATATCTAAGAATACAAATAGAAGTTGCAGCGGCTCTTGCAAAAACCGGAGACAGCCAGAAAAGCCTCCAAACGCTTGAGCAGGCAGAAAATATATTTACGTCCATTCCTCCAGGAAATGTCACCGGGTCTGAAGGTTTGGACATAGTGAATGTTTACATTCAACTTGGTAGAGTAGAAAAAGCATATAACCTGATCCAGACGTTTATTGAAAAGGAAAAAGCGGAAGATGAACATGACTGGAACTATTCGGTCTTTGCTGAAAAGCTTACGGAGTTAGGAAAATTAGCAGACGGAATTAAACTTGCCGATTCAATAAAACGCCTTAATGTACAAGCTTCAACATACGCAAAAATGGCGAAGCAGCTTGCCAAATCAAAGGACTATAAATCGGCATTCTCACTCCTCAAGAAAATCCCTTCTGAGGAATCACAATCTCTTTCTGAAGCACAGGAACAGATTGCCAAACTATTTTTGGATGAACGTAATTTTAGCAAAGCTTTTGAGATCGTCGAGCAAATAGACCACGCAAATAATAAAGCACTTGTCCTTTCCTACGCTGCCCAAAAATATTCGTCGCTTGACAATCAGTCTAAAGCACGAGAAACAGCAATCACTGCATTTGAAATCGCAAAAGAGAAACCAGCCGACGATGGATTCATTGATAGTGCCGTACAATATATTTTACTCGTGGATAAAAATATCGGGATGGAAAAACTGAAAGAGGAAGGGGTAAAGCGAGGCTCTGGGACGATGCTAGAAGAAATTGCAAAAAAATTGGTCGAAGCTAATCAGGATATTCTGGCCATCGAAGTCCTAAAATATATTCAAGCCGAAGATTATGTTGATGATGCAGGCCCCATCACGATTCGTGATTATAGAACTAGAGCTATAGTCAAAATGGCATTTCACTACTATGATTCCAAGCGACCAATAGACACGGAATTAATATCAATACTCGCCGAGTTTGTAAAACTGCTCGACTAAGGTAGGCAGCCTAGATACGACTGACCAAACCACCATGCCTCCCAAAAAACAGCAACCACCCATCGAAAAATCAAAATTGCATCCCCGCAATAAACATCGGAAACGTTACGATTTCAGAACGTTAATTGGCACTTGCCCCGAATTGGCTCCATTCGTGGCGCGGAATCCTTATAACGACGACACCATTGATTTTGCGAATCCCAAAGCCGTACTCCTGTTGAATAAAGCGCTGCTCAAACATTTTTACGGGATTGAAAACTGGAATATTCCTCCGAATTATTTATGTCCGCCAATTCCCGGCAGAGCCGATTATATTCATCACATCGCCGATTTGCTCGCTGCCAGCAACGACAGGAAAATCCCGACAGATAAAAAAATAAAATGCCTGGATATTGGCGTCGGAGCCAATTGCGTTTATCCGATAATAGGCAACAAAGAATACGCCTGGTCATTCATTGGCTCGGAGATTGACCCTGTTGCAATCACCGCTGCGAACCGAATTCTTGCCGCCAATCCAGTTTTAAAACTCGCGGTCGAATGCAGATTGCAGCCGAATCCAACCGATATTTTTCGCGGGATTATTCGTAACGATGAACTCTTTGATTTGACGATTTGCAATCCGCCGTTTCACGCTTCGCTGGCGGAAGCGCAGGCAGGGACGCTCAGGAAATTGTCGAATTTGAATAATCGAAAAATCACCAAACCTACCTTGAATTTTGGCGGGAAAAACCAGGAATTGTGGATTGAAGGCGGGGAAGAAAAATTCGTCGGAAACATGATTCGTGAGAGTCGCCAATTCAGAAATTCCTGCTTTTGGTTTTCAACGTTGATTTCAAAACAAGCGAGCCTCAAAAGTGTTTACGCCGCGCTCAAACAAGTCAAAGCCATCGAAGTGAAAACAATTCCGATGGCTCAGGGCAATAAAATCAGCCGCATCGTCGCCTGGACTTTTCTGACCAAAGAACAACAAAACATCTGGAAAACTACGATGTGGGCTTAGTCCTGTGCTATGCTTTTGGAATGATAAGCGAGCGGGTCAAAACTATCGTTTCCGAATTCCAGGCACAGCTCCAGCAGCTTTATGGTGAACGCCTTGAGCAGGTAATTTTGTTCGGTTCACAAGCGCGTGGCGATGCCGTCGCAGGCTCGGATATTGATGTCATGATTGTGCTAAAAGGTAACGTGAGTGTTGGAGAAGAAATTGCGCGAACCAGTGAGATGTGTAGCCGCTTATCGCTCATCAACGACATTGCGCTTTCACGTATTTTTGTATCTGCTGAGAGATTCAAACATGAACGAACTCCTTTGTTGTTGGATGTGCATCGTGAAGGAGTCTTCGTATGACAATTGACCAGGACGCATATTTGAGGAAAGCCAAATCAAGCATTGGAGCAGCCAGATCATTACTGGATGATGAATATTACGAATACGCAATTGCTCGTGCCTACTACGCAATGTTCTATTTAGCGCAGGCTTTACTACTCGGCAAAGGGCTGACATTTTCAAAACATGGCTCAACTTTAGGAGCCTTTGGGTTGCACTTCATCAAATGGAACAAAAGTTTCACCGCTACCTGCTTGATAGCTATGATCTTCGTATTACTGGTGATTACGATATAGCTATTCTTCTGACGCAGGCACAAGCCGAAGAACAAATAATTCACGCAGAAGAATTCCTGGCAATGGCTGAAAACTACCTGAACAATTCAGAGGTTAACTAAAATGAACCGCCGCAACATACTCAAATCCGGCCTCGCTGCCGGAATCATTGGAGCTACTAACTTGACTACAAATGCTGCACCTGAGAGCAATCACTACTACGAATTGCGAACGTATCAGCTTCGCAATGATCTAAGCCCGGCACGGATTCAGAATTTTTTCAAAGATCATTTTATGCCGATGGCAAAGCGGCAGGGCATTGGGCCGGTCGGATGTTTCACGATTGCTTCGGGGCAAAATGCTCCTGCATTAATTGTCTTGATTGACCATAAATCTATGGGCGATGTGCAGGCGGCTACGGCGCGGATGGAAGCGGATAAAGAATACCTGAAAGCGTGGCAGGAATTCGAGACGAGCGAATTGCCGTATGTCCGCTACGAAGCCAGTTTGCTGAAAGCGTTTGACGGACATTTGAAGGCTGAAGTTCCGGCTCCGAATAAAGACCCGCGTGTATTTGAACTGCGAACCTACGAATCCAAAAATCATTTTTCGCTGAAGAATAAACTGGCGATGTTCAATCAGGAAGAGATTAAGATTTTTCGTGATTGCGGATTCGCGCCGATTTTCTTTGGCGAAAGTGTCTTCGGTGCGCGGCAACCGTTTCTGACGTATATGATCGCCTTCGACAGCATGGCTGCCCGCGAAGAAGCGTGGACAAAATTCGTGAAGAGTGAAGCCTTCGCCAAAATCAAAGTCTTGCCAGGCTGGACTGATCCTGAAGCGGTGTCGAATATTTATGGATCGTTTTTACGACCAACGGCTTTCTCGCAAATTAAGTAAAAAACGAATGTGGCACAAACTCGAAAGTTTATGCCACATTCGTTTTCTAAAATATCGAACCGCTTTGCGCTTTGAGGATTTCGAGTTCAAAAATCAGGGTTGAGTTGGCAGGGATTTTCCCGTTGCCTGCCTCTTTGTCGCCATAGCCCAGGTCTGGTGGAATAATTAATTTTCGCGTCCCGCCAACTTTCATCGCAGGGATTCCATCACCGCCCATAATGCCCAGATTCCAGCCTTTCGCGTAATCCTGATCGCCAACTTTGTAATCAATTTTCCCCTTCTCAAACTCTTTGCCATTGGCAAGTTTTCCGACATATCGCACGGTCAGGATTTGCCCCATCAACGCCGAGATGCCGTTCCCGACTTCCAGGTCTTGATACTTCAGACCTGATGGCGTAGTTTTCATTTCATTTGGGTTTGTCGTCGCTGGTATGGTTGAAGTTGCTGGTGTGGGAGTCACAATAATTTGTGGCGTTGGTGAAGCGGTAGCCGTTGTCTGTGGCGCAGAACTCTGACAGGCAGTTTGCGCGACGGAAAACAACAGGCAGATAAGCATTATTGCGCGATTCATTATTTTTTATTTCTCCTCAAGCGAATTTATTTGCGGGGCGTGACTGAAACAGCCGCTATGATATGCACTCCATCAAGTTTGGTCAAAAATTTTCTGAGAATAATTTATGTCTGAAATAACTAACCGCCGCAAAAGCACGCAATTACAACCGCTGGTACTGACCATAGATTTACAGGGCGAGCACCTCAAAGGTGCTTTAATTAATGAGTCCGGGCGCATTCTGGTAACGCAGAAAGTACCCGTCAAACAAACTACAGTCCGCGCAACAGTTGCGGCCATCAGCCAGTTGATTATTGATTTAGCCACCACGCCTGACCGCGAACAGTCTGAGATTAAAGCTATCGGGATTAGCGTTCCCGGCATTATTGACCACCGCTCAGAACGCGTTTCCTTCACGAGTCATGACACCTTCAACTGGGAGCGTGTGCCATTGCGTTCGATGATTGAAAAAGCGCTGGTGAATTCGGGCATTGACGTACGACTTTCATCCGAGGCATCGCCAGCGCGGATTGCCAAAATGACTTCGGCACATCCGGTGATAATTATTCGCTCGACGCGTGACGCACAGGTAGTGGCGGAAGCTTGGTGCGGCGTGGCGGCAGGCAAAACAAATGTTGTGTTGTTGTCGCTGGGGCAGGAACTCACAACCAGCATTCTTGCCAATGGAAAGGTGATGCACGGAGCAGGCGACCTTGCCGGGGCCGCCGGATGGTTAGCCCTCAGCGAAAATTTCAAAGCGGAATATGCCGTCAATGGAGCTTTTAGTTTTGAAGCCAGCGCAGCCGCGCTCGTGCGAAAAACTCTGGAAAAATGGAGTCCTGATTCAGAATCACTGCTGAGCCAGTTAACCAAATCCAACCCTGCGCAACTTGATGCAGCCACGATTATTCGCGCCGCCCGCAGCGGTGACCCGCTGGCTTTAAGCGTGATGCAGGAAACATGTGCATGGATTGGACGCGCCGCCGCCAACCTGATTTGCCTGTTGAATCCTGAAGCGATTGTGATTAGTGGAAAATTTGGAACTATCCTGAAACCTTTTATCAGCGACATTCGGCGGGAGGCAAAAAAGTGGACACCGCCCGCCGCCCTGAAACAATGTCAAATTGTTTGCGCCAAACCGGACGAGCAGGCAGAGTTGTTAGGAGTTGCTAAATTAGCGTGGGAACAGGTTGGGTAGGAAAAGGAGGCAGTTATTTTCGGCCCCACCCTCTCCTGCTGTTCAAAGCTTTTATTGCTGAACTGAGGATGAAGCCCTTTGAGCTACGCATTTGACTCGAATTGCTCCGTAGCATTGAAGCCAGTCACCCGCATTAGAACGGAGCTTTGAGCGTCATCAATAAGTTAGTTGACAGAGGGGCGGAAATCGTTCTTTTGCCGCAGACGCTTTACGAATTTTGGGTTGTTGCTACTCGACCGACGGGAAAGGACAATGGATTAGGGCTGAGCGTAGAAGATACTGCGGCTGTCATTGCCAAGTTTGAGAGTTTTTTCCCCATTCAACACGATGTTCCAGCAGTATTTCATTTGTGGCGACAGTTAGTTACTCAGCATTCCGTACTTGGCAAGAATTCTCACGACGCACGCCTTGCAGCAGCAGTGTTATCGCACGGGATAGATCATTTTGTGACATTCAATAAAGGCCATTTTAAGCGGTTTCCTGATCTGTCAGTCCTTTTACCTTCTGAAGTGTGAATAGAATCTTATTTTTTACCTATTCATTAGGCGCTGCGGTCATTAACCAGGCTTTCGATAATCTGTTCCAGTTCACCTGGATCAAAGGGCTTTCTCAGGTAAGCGTGCCATTGAAAAGTCCCCGAATTGGTGGTTTCGGTCAGGGGATTGCGAAAGGCAGAAATGGCGACTATCGGCACGGCATTCAACTGGGCGATCTCGTGAATTTTGCGGGCCGCTTCCAAGCCGCTCAACCGTGGCATCATCACATCCATTAAAATTAAATCCGGCTGTTCCTGCTGCGCTAAAGCTACGGCCTGCTCGCCATCTTCAGCAACAATTACTTCATGTCCGTGAATTCTTAATAATTCAGCCAGCATGGCGCGAATATCATCGTTGTCATCGGCGACCAGAATCTTTCTTTTTGCCGCAGTTGCGGCAACCTTCTCACGCCAGCTTAATGGACTGCCATTAGGTGTTGATACCATACTTACTACTTTTACCTGGAGAGACAAATTAGTTGCGAGGGATTAATTTTTCGACCACGTTGGGAATTGACCAGAACCTTGATTGTAATGATGAAAAGATATATTCGTCAAGTAGCCATACAATTAAAGCTAATAACCAACTGCTTTGCCGCCTCTGCGCGGATCGCTGGCACCAAGTCTCACGCCGGTTTTTTCTTCAATCATAATCGCTTCACAATCACCCATATATCCTGGCTTGTCAGTGAATTTATGCCCCATGAATTGCAACTTATCTTTCACATCCGCCACGATGCCCATTGGCTCATAGCGAATTTGATCGGGCATCCATTGATGATGAATGCGCGGCGCATCTACGGCCTGTTGCATTGTCATGCCGTGATCTATGACATTAATTATTCCCTGCAACACAGTATTGATAATCGTCGGGCCGCCGGGACTGCCCAAAGCGAACCACAATTTACCGTCAGTCAAAACGAACGTGGGAGTCATGGCTGACAACGGGCGCTTGCCTGCCGCGACCGCGTTGTTCTCGCCCTGAATTAAACCGTAGGCATTGGGCGTTCCCGGCTTCGCAGCAAAATCATCCATTTCGTTATTAAGCAAAAATCCCGCCCCTTCAACCGTAACGAAGTTTCCGAAACTGCCGTTCAAAGTGTACGTGTTGGAAACTGCATTGCCGTCTTTGTCGACGACGGTGAAATGCGTAGTTTCAGTTGATTCGTAAGCCGTCGGCTTGCCGTGTCTGATCTTTTCTGAAGTCGAAGCCTGCGTAAGATTAATTGTGGCGGCGACCTTATCCGCATATTTTTTCGAGAGCAAACCCGCCACCGGAACTTTGACGAAATCTGTATCGCCCAGGAATTCGGCGCGATCCGCAAAAGCGCGGCGCATCGCTTCCGTCTTGACGTGTAATTCGCGCGAAGAACAAAATCCCATCGCTTTCAAATCGTAGCGGCTCAGAATATTCAGCATCTCAATCAAGGCAATTCCACCGGATGAAGGCGGTGGCATCGTGATGATTTCGTGGCCGCGATAACTGGTACGGAGCGGCTCGCGTTCTTTGACCTGATAATTTTTCAAATCATTCAATGTGATCCAGCCAGCCGCATTTTTCTTCATCGTTGCGGCAATCAGCGCGGCGGTTTCACCTTCGTAAAATTCACGCGGGCCATTTTTTATCAGGCGCACAAATGTTGCGGCGAGTTCGGGCTGAACAAATGTTTCACCTTCTTCATAAGGCTTGCCGTCGCGCAAATAAATTCGTTTGCTCTCAGGAAACAGCGCCAGGTTTTTGCCTGCATTTTTGAGACTGCTTTCCAGCGCATACCACACCGGAAAACCATCCGCCGCCAATTTTCGCGCGGGTTCGCAAACCTCCGCCCATTTCATCGTGCCAAATTTTTCAAGCGCATGGGCAAAACCAGCGACGGTTCCCGGCACACCAGAAGCCTTGTGTCCAATCGTTGAAGAATCAGGAATGTAGTTGCCCTGCTTGTCCAAATAAATATTGCGATGCGCCGCCGCCGGAGCCATTTCGCGGTAATCAATCGCTACAGCCTTGCCATCAGCCATCCGAATCATCATGAATCCGCCGCCGCCGATATTTCCCGCTTCCGGCCACACAACCGCGAGCGCAAGTCCGACCGCAACCGCAGCGTCAATGGCATTGCCGCCACGCTTCATAATATCTACACCAATCTGCGAAGCGATTTCACTGACCGACGCTACCATCCCGTGTTTGCCACGCGCAGGCGCACGCGAAGCAGCCTGCTTCGCTGGCGTGATGATGAGCGAGAGGAGCAATGTAAAACATAACAATGTGACGACTTGTTTTTTTTGGAGCATAATTTTATTCTCTCGAAATGAGTATGACTTCCGGTTAAGTATACGGATCAGCCTTCTCCTTCCAAAATAACCTGAGCGATTGCATTATCCACTGAATGCGACATCGAAACGTGTGACCGCGTGACGTGCAATTTTTTTATCAGTTCAGCGGCGCGTCCGTAAAAGACAAGCTGGGGCGCGCCTTCAGGAGATGATATGATTTCTACGTCCTGCCACGACAGAGCCGTCACCGGAGTTGCTGCACCGATGGCCTTACGGGCGGCTTCTTTCGCGGCAAACCGAGCAGCAAATTTTTCGGCGCGGCGTGATAATTCACAATAAGCAATTTCGCGGGACGTGAAAACTCGCTCCATAAAGCGCGGCGTCAAAGCTCTTTCGATGCGGCGAATTTCGATGATGTCTATGCCAATTCCAATTATCATGGTGGTCGGTGGTCGGTGCCTGGTAGTCGGGAAAAACTCGGCGTTCGCAACTTCTGACAACTGATCCTGACCACTGAACACTGACTATGAATTACTTTACTTTACGCAATGCAAATAATCTAAGCTATTTCGTATGCGAGCCGCTGGAACGGGTCGGATTCATCAACGCTTTTAGCACACGAATGACCAGCGATGAAAGCCAGGTCAATGAATTTACGCTGGGAAATTTCAGCGCCGAACAAAAACCGCGAGTTTTAGCGAATCGGGAAAAATTCATAGTCGCGCTGGGAGTCAAAGACTGGACGCTCATCACGGCCAGCCAAATTCATTCAGCCGACATTCGTTCCGTCCAAGATCAGGCTGACGCCCGCAGTGAATCGCAGGCAGGCGATGCGCTGACGGTGAATCTCCCCAATGTTTTACTCGGCATTCAAACCGCAGATTGCCTGCCGATACTTATCGCTGATATGCGAACTCGCGCCGTTGCCGCAGTCCATGCGGGATGGCGCGGGACGCTGGCGGGCATCCTGACGCTGACAGTTGCGCGGATGCAAAAAGAATACAACGCAAAGCCCGAAGATTTGTGCGCGGCGTTAGGCCCGGCAATTTGCGCGGATAATTTTGAAGTTGGGCCGGAAGTATTGGAGATGTTTCGCCAGAAATTCAGCTATGCCGAAAAGCTGTTTTCAAATTTCCAGCCCAGTGGTAAAGGCCACATTAATTTGAACCGCTGCAACATTGAGCAATTACTTGAGGCTGGGTTACGGGCAGAAAATATCTTCGACAGCGGATTTTGTACGATGAAGAGCAACGAATTATTTTTCAGCTATCGGAAAGAAGCTGGTCACGAAAGATATACCGGTCGGTTGCTGAGCGTCATTGGCCGCAGTGAATGATTTAACTCAATATTTATTTCCTAATAAAATGTTCAATAAATTGTCCTGCATCGTGGCGTTCAGCGGCAAATCTCCATGTGACTCACAATGAAAAATTACCTGTCGGGCGGGAGGCAAAATCGAAGTCAATTGTCCTGAATTCTTATCAAAGTGTAAACCATAAAGGCTTTGCCGCGTAACACGATTATCACCAGGCGCAAACATTAAATCATAGGCGCGATTCCGCACCTCACTTTTACCCAGGGCGCGGCTGGCCCGAAAAAAAGTCTCCGGCTTCCCTTTGATTTCGACTATTACTGCCGCCGCCAAAGTGGGTTCGCAATCGCCGCCAAAAAGAAAATATTGCAATGAATCAGGTGTCTGGGCGACGACATCCAGCGCTTTTTGAAATCTGGCAGCACGGTCTAAGACGGCTTGCAAAAAAGGTTCACGGGCGGCAAACATTTTTTTCATTGCCTCTTCCATCTCGCCTAATCGGGTTTCAGCTTCAGGTGATTTATTTTTCCTTAAGTTGCGGCGCGTTTGCTGAAAGCGTTTTTGTTCACGCAGCCTGAAGCCTTCATCAAACGCGATAGACCAGCCATATTTCCGCCAGCTTTCAAGCGCAAAAATATTAATTTCAAGCGGCAGCAAATTGCTATCGTAAAAGTGTGGCCCACCATTATGGGGCAGAAGCTGATAAATTGCGGGCGAAGTAAAAATCGTATCTCGATCCAGTGCATCCAGCAATTTCAACTGCGGCAGATTCGTGCCTAACACTGAATAGCCATTGAGAATGGTACTCAGTGCATCCATCGAACCTGAATTCGGAGTCCCGAACAGCAGCAGGTGCGCCAGATGTTTTGCACCTTCCCAGGATGGTTGCGGAGTCGGTGAATCAAGCACATCACGATCTCCATACATCGCACAATAGCGAGCCACTAATCCACCCATCGAGTGCGCCACAATATCAAAACGTAAATCAGGGCGATTCAGTCGGGCTTTTAATTTGATAATTTTTTGGCAGAGTAACTGCGCCGCTTCCACATTGTCGCGCCGCCAGTCATACGCAAAAACGTAATATGTATCCTGGTCACCATCAGCAGGTGGATTATCCCAATCGCCATGGCGGTAGCCGCCGGCATGTTCCAGCGAAGTCAGGAGCGAATCGTAAAACCCGATCTCCGGGGCGAGGCGGAAAAATTTTGCCCGCTCAATAATTTCAGTCGCTACCAAATCATCACAATTTTCTCGGAAATTGGTCGAAGTGATGGGCAAAGCGAGTAAATTACCGGACGCGCCTGCCAATTTAGGCCATGCGACTTCGTTACTTTTTTGATTCACCAGCCGCGAACCAAGTACTCCTGGAATCACAATGACGGGATTCTTTTTGCTCGTTTGCGGCTTTTGTGAGGAGTTATAAATGCGTGGTAAATTAGGTTTGCCCGACTTAAGAATTGTACAGTTAGTAAGCACCAGGCAAACCAACAGGAACACAATTAAATTAACGCGTTTGGTTTGATTCATACGTTGCTTGACTTACCGGGCGCTGAGTAGTGTTATATTTCGGTTGCCGTGATAATAGAAAATCAGTTTCCCTGAGATGTCAAAAAGTCGTTTATTCCTCATTTCGTCCTCTGCCTGCCTGCTCATTACTTTAGCGGGATTATGGTTTGTGCGCCACAGTATCCATAGTTACGATCAGCTTATTCTTAGTCCATCCGCTTTGCAGACCGATACCTGGGCCAAGCCGCGTGTGGCGATTGTGTTTGGCGCCGCTGTTTATCAGGACAATTTATCGCAAATGCTGGAAGATCGCGTCACCACGGCAATTGCACTCTATAAAGCCGGAAAAGTTGATCGGATTCTAGTTTCCGGCGACAATCGCACGCCTGAATATAATGAACCAAAAGCGATGGCGGATTACTTAATCAGCCACGCCGTTGACCCGCGCGATGTCGTGATTGATTATGCCGGACGTTCGACTTATGAAACCTGCCTCCGCGCCAGAGAAATTTTCGCGGTCAAACGCGCCGTGCTGATCACGCAACGAACGCATATTTCACGGGCGCTTTACCTCGCGCAAAAACTTGAGATTGAAAGTTATGGCGTCATTGCCGACCAAAAAAACTACGGCAGTGAAACGTCGTACCAACAATTACGCGAAATCGGTGCCTCACTCAAAGCCTTCTTTAATATCCATATTTCCCCACCCCACACCGTCCTCGGTGAAAAACTACCAATCAAATAACGAAGAGTCTCAGAGCCATAGTTGCAAGTTTCACGTTCTGATGACAATTTCTGCACATTGCCAGTTCCATTTTCCTCTTCCTCACAAACTTTGTGCCAGTCCAATACTGTTTTATCAGAGATGTGTAATCGTTCTGTTAAGGAGTTAACTAGAATAATGGAGAGCGAAGATGATCCGTAAATCATCGGCTGGTGCGCAAAGCAGGAATCAAACGGCGTATTTGATCTGGTGGTTCAGGAACAAAGGGGATTGAGAGCAGAAAGTTGTCAGGATAGGCGCGCAATAGTTCAAGTGAAAGTTCACAGAATTCACAGGTGCTCAGATGTTTCTCAAGCAAGGGCATCGCTGCTGTCGGCGAGGCTGTTTGAAGATAAACCAGTAGTAATTCGCTGGTTGGACATTCAGCAGATTTCTCAAAGTTTTTTGCTTGCATAAGTTGCCCTGTTCATTTTGCAAAGATTAGACCATAACCGCCCCACTTCTACCAAAGAATTGAAACTACTATCGAGGTGAAGCAAAACATGAGTACCAAGCGTTTCGGCTGGAAACAGGCCTTACTGGACGAAGAAATTTCAAAAATCTGGAACGAATTATATCGCATGGTTTACCTGCATCCACTCGTGCAATCAGCTCGCAATTCGGGGATGTTGGGAAATAATCAATACGGTGGGCAAACCTATACTGATCTTTCCCAGGAACTGTTTCTCACGCTGTATCAAAAAGGTCGGTTCGAGCATTACATTGACACGAATATGACCGACCGCGAAATCGAACATGAAATTTCACAGATTGAGCTAACCAACATGCTGGTGGCCCATTTACGCCGTCAACATCCTGAATCATATCGAATTGCGCGGCGGATCAGTACGTTGATTCAGAATAATAGCTGTTTTCGGCGCTTTGATACTTTACAGGTACGTGACATAAACACGGCGCGGCGACGCGGATTGACGGAAAAAGTCTTTGGCCTTACTGAGTGGTCAGATCAGAAAGAAATTAAAGAACGAGCGACAATGGAAGAGTTGATTCAGCAGATTCCGATGCGCATCCGTAATACGCGCGAAGCCGGCTGTACGGCTGACGCACAAATTGTGATTTCTAATGCTGATTTGTTAAAATTGATTGTAGAGGTATTTGAAGTAACCGATTCTTTAGCCGACATCAAAACCCTGCGCAATCTGGTGATGTCCAGACTGCCGGTTATTAATATCCAGATGGTTCCTATTAGTAAACCTGACGACGATAATTCCAGCTCAAATATCGAATTTGACATCCCGGATGATCGTGGTAACCCGGAAGAGGCTTATCTGAGCCACGAATTTTCTCAACGCGCCGCAAAACTAGCCGACAAATTCCTTGACCAGTTAGCTGACATTGTCCGCCGCAAACCTAAACAAGCGGAACGGATGCTGCACATTTTCTGGCATTGTTATCTTGAGCCGGGTCAAATGTCGAATATTCAATTGGCCAAAGAGTTAGGCGTCTCAGATTCGCTGGTGAGTGATTACTGCAATCGAGCCAGTCAGTTGCTTCAAACGCTTGATTTAACGATTGAACAAGCGCGGGTTTTTGAATTTGCCTTAAAGCGTCAAACCGCCAATCTGATCCATCGGCAAAGCCATAAACTTGCTGCTTAAACACAGTAAACCACCAGTTTGCAGGTAGTTACATTTCTATATCAACTACCTGCAAGCCCCACTATTCAGCCTGTCCAGTTTAATTCTTAGAAAAATTTCACGTTTAAACCCAGCCATTGCAACACTTCGCAATATTTTCAAAAAAAGATATAGACAGCCAAAAAATTTATGGTAGTATTCGTCTTGTTCCTTCCCTCACTAAGGTGTAATAATTTAATTTTAGCGGTCAGATTCCTATTAAAAACTGAAAGGATAGGTCATGAAACTTTCTGCACATGCTTTGCGTTCTCTCCAACAAATGGATGAGACGGGTCGTCGGGCTGTCGAACAAATTGTTCAAGCTCACATTCGCGCCTGCTTACTCAATGGCTTTCAACCTGAAAACTTGGAAAGAGTTTATCAGGAAGCAATTGAAATCATTCGCTTGGAAGGGCCACCACAGCCTGAACAAGCTGTTACCAGTAAATATGAACCGACCAGACGATATGAACAATATCGCAGTCCACGGGCCTTATAATTAGCAGCCCTCAATAAGATTTATTTTGAAAATAGCAGTTACGACTGGTGAGGTTGTAGCTGCTATTTCTTTCTGTTACCATTGCATTGTTTTGACGCGTCAGGGATAACCCTGATCATCTAATATCTTTTACTTAAATCATTTTCGAAAGGACTACCGGGATTATGAAAAAGAATCTTGCTTTAGTGTTGATCACCCTGCTGTGCGTTGGAATTATCGCATCAGCCAAGACCAAAAAAGTTAAATTAACAGGTGTCGTTGTTGATAAAGCCTGCTCTGCCAAACTTTCCAAAAAAGACAATGTTCAGGAAGCTGCACTGGGTCACACCAAAAAATGTGCCTTGATGGATGCTTGTGAGAAGAGCGGCTATGGTGTTTTTGTTGATGGCAAGTTTTATGAATTTGATGCCAAAGGAAACGGCTTGGCAAAAGCTTTAATTGAAAAAAGTACCATGGATAAGGGAATTCGGTTGGCAGTTGAAGCTAAAGCTGATGACGCTAATCCAACATCGTTGATGGTCAGCAAAATTTCAGCAGCCAAATAAAATCAGGCTCAAACCTAAATAATAAGGGCGTGTTATTTGATGACACGCCCTTATTATTTATTCATAGCTCGTAACATTTCGAGATTTCTCACGATACCGCTCAAACGCTAGTTCAATCAGCCGATCCAGCAATTTTGCATACGACAAACCGCTTGCTTCCCACATTTTCGGATACATACTGATGGCAGTAAATCCGGGCAACGTATTCAATTCGTTGACATACCACTTCCCTGTTTCACGTTCGAGGAAGAAATCAGCACGCGCTAAACCTGAACCATCAATCGCTTGAAATGCCTGAACGGCGAGTTGTTGAATTTCGGCGGTCTGCTCATCCGTCAGCGGAGCCGGAATCATCAATTTCGCTCCGTTCGGATCAACGTATTTTGCTTTGTAATCGTAAAATTCGGCGTGTTCATTTGTGGCGATTTCTCCCGGCAAACTGGCCACGGGTTCGTCATTGCCAAGCACACTGACTTCGATTTCGCGGGCATTGACGCCACGCTCAATAATTATTTTGCGGTCAAATCTTGCCGCAAACACAATCGCAGTTTTTAATTCCAGCGCGTCGCCAGCTTTAGAAATACCAACGGAAGAGCCTAAATTCGCAGGCTTTACGAAACATGGAAATCCAATTTTGGCGATGGCATCCGCTTCAATTTGCGCCGGATTTTTTTCCCATTGCGTCCGCAAAAAATGAACATATTCAACGATTGGCAATCCGGCTTCAAAAAAAAGCCGCTTCATAAAAACCTTATCCATGCCGCAGGATGAAGCCAAAACGCCGCAACCAACATACGGAATATCCGCCATTTCAAACAATCCCTGAATCGTCCCGTCTTCGCCGTAAGTACCGTGCAATATTGGAATGACAACATCAAGTTGATCATTGGCTTGTGTGCCGTTTGAAGAAGTGCGCACGAGTCCTTTTTTGGTTGGATCACCGAAAATCGCGACGCTTTGATCAGCGGTTTCAAGCACCGAACTCGGCAATAAATTTGTTGCTTCGCTCGAAGCCAGCCACTTCCCTTTTGGCGTAATGGCAATTGGAACTACTTCATATTTGGATTTATCCAGCGCATTAATCACCGATTCTGCGGAGCGCAGAGAGACTTCATGTTCGCCCGAACGCCCACCAAAAATGACACCAACTCGAATTTTACTCACTAAATTCAGCCTCTTCCTTACATTATCTTTTTTCCGAAGGCAGACAAAATCAGTTGCACTCCCAATTCCGCCGTTCGGTTTGCGGTATCTAAAACCGGATTTATTTCGGTTAATTCAAATGACAGCATCTGCCCGGAATCTGCAACTTTTTCCATGGCTAAATGGCTCTCACGATAAGTCGGGCCGCCTGGAACCGGAGTCCCAACGCCCGGCGCAAAATCAGGATCAACAAAATCCATATCCATCGTGACATGAAATCCGGCGGTATTCCGTGCCGCAATTTCAATCGCCTCATCAACGCAGGCACTCATCCCGCGTTCATCCACCTCGCGCATCGTCATAATGCGGACGCCTGAATTGCGCATAACTTTTGCTTCGCTGGGATCAACATCGCGGGCGCCAATCAGAACACAATCCGCGGGATAAACCTTTGGGATAAAACCACCGATTTGGGTTAGCTCCAACGCTCCATTCCCCAAAATCGCGGCGAATGGCATGCCATGAATATTGCCCGATGGTGAAGTCTCAGGCGTATTCATGTCACCATGCGCGTCAAACCATATTACGCCAACGCGCTTTTCCTGTTTACGATAAAAAGCTGAGAGGCCGGAAACGCTGCCCACGGCAATCGAATGATCACCGCCAAGAATGATCGGTGTTGCGTCATGTTGCAGCACGGCTGTAACTTTTGCCGCCAGAGCCTGACAAGCTTCGGCAATCTCCGGCAAATACTTGGCGTGTCGGAATTCCTCCAATAACATCTCAGGATTACGAACATTAATATTACCGCCGTCGGTAACTTCGTACCCAAGCGCTGTCAGGCGCTGATTGAGTCCCGCGACGCGGATCGCCGATGGCCCAATATCTACGCCACGCCGATCAGCACCTAAATCCATCGTGACACCGATGATAGTTACATTTTTTCCTGCCATAAGCTGCTTTACTTCACTGCTCGAATCAAAGAAAAGCTTCGTCCCGTGACGCCCATTTTCGACTTTAAGCCACGAATTACGATTTGCCGAAAACCTGCGCCGCGCAGCATTTCTGCCAGTTCATCGGACGAGTAAAAATGCGCGTTCGACTCTTCGTTGTTGCGCTTGATGTAGCGGTAATACTGCCGCCGAATTTTTTGAATAAAGTCGCTCAAGCCTGCCGCTGGAGCAAGCTCAGCCGCGATCAGCAAAGCGCTATCAGATTTCAAAATGCGATAAGCTTCTCTGAAAATATCCTTTGGCTCAAGTTGATTGAACGCCAGACCACAGGTCACTAAATCAAATTGCTTGTCATTAAATGGCAAATGATTGAGTGGCGCCGTTCGCCATTCGATCCGCGTTCCAACTTTGGCTGATTGTGCATCAAGCCTGGCTCTTTCAACTAATTCGGTGGTGCTGTCCACGCCAATAATTTTGCCGTCTGTACCAACCAGGCCAACCAGATGACGCGCAATCATGCCAGTTCCGGTTGCCAGTTCCAGGACTTGCATCCCCGGATGTAAGCCCGCAACCTCAATTATTTGCGTTAGTAATGTCTGATAATCAAGTCCGGTACGGCGCTTAAATTCTTTAGCTCTTTTTCCTTCCAACTCACTTAACCAATCAGCGATTGGCAGCGGGGTTTGGATTTTTATTTTTGCCTTCTTCTGAATTTCATGGGGAAGTTCTTTAGTTATCATTATCGTTACTGCTCCAAAGCTTTTTCTATTTAGCCTTCACTACGACGTGTCTTAAAGACGGGGCAGTCGTAATTCAGCCGTTTATTCCAATAACGATGAGGGGGGACAAAGTTAGTTTCGGGTTTCGGGTTTTGCGTTTCGAGTTTTTGGCTCACAAATAATTTGGAAGTTACGAACAATGTAACCTCCTCGAAACGCAAAACTCGAAACACGAAACTAATTAGGGTTTCAAGCGGTTCAGCATTCTGCCAAAGGGGATTGTTTCACGTACATGTTCGAGACCGCAAATCCAAGCTACTGCGCGTTCGATGCCCATCCCGAAACCGCCATGCGGGACGCTGCCGTATTTGCGTAAATCCAAATACCAGTCAAACGCTTCCTGGGGCAAATTATGCTCGTGAATACGTTCCAATAGCAAACCAAGTGACGAAGCGCGTTCGCCGCCACCGATAATTTCGCCGTAACCTTCGGGTGCGAGAACGTCTACACATAAAGCCAGATCAGGACGCGCCGGATCTGGTTCCATGTAAAAAGCTTTCACTGCTGCGGGGTAGCGATGCACCATGACAGGCTTGTCGAATTGCGAAGAAAGATATGTTTCATCCGGCGAACCAAAATCTCCACCGTACTCAAAAAGATTTTCCACTTTACCTTCGGCATGCGCTGTTTGCAGTATCTTCGCCGCATCGTCGTATTGCAAACGCGGAAACGGCGGAATCATATTTTCAAGTTTCGTTAGATCACGCTCAATACTTTTCAGCTCTTCCTGACGGCTTTCCAGTACGCGCGTGACAATATGGCTGATGAAATTTTCCGCGAGCGTCATGATGTCATCGAGCTTGGCGTAAGCGACTTCCGGCTCGACCATCCAGAACTCAGTCAGATGCCGGCGCGTCTTGGATTTTTCGGCTCTGAATGTTGGCCCAAAGCAATACGTCTTGCCAAATGCCGCCGCCGTAGCTTCGTTGTAAAGCTGTCCCGACTGCGTTAAATACGCCTTTTCATCAAAGTAGCCAACTTCAAAAAGCGTCGAAGTTCCTTCACAAGCGGCAGGAGTAAAAATCGGCGTATCGCACAACGTAAAATCCCGATCATCAAAAAAATCGCGGACAGCTTTGATGATCGTATGGCGAACGCGCAGGATCGCATGCTGCCGTTTGGAGCGCAG
Organism: Blastocatellia bacterium; assembly: GCA_031371805.1. Lineage (GTDB taxonomy): Bacteria > Acidobacteriota > Blastocatellia > RBC074 > RBC074 > JAFDVL01. The sequence continues at coordinate 19,733 of JANMKB010000725.1, forward strand.
CCACAAATGACGATGATCCATGAGAAATTCTACGCCGTGCTCTTTCGGAGTAATCGGATAATCCTGCGCCAACTGAAAAATTTCCAGATTGCTTACGTCTAATTCATAAACACCTGGTTTTTTCGGATGCTCACGCGCTACGCCAGTGACGATGATCGAAGATTCCTGCGTAACTTTTTCGCAATTTCCCCATGTCTCTTCACTAACATCTTTGCGCGAAGCGACACCTTGAATAATGCTGGAACCATCACGAATTTCCAGAAACGCGAGCTTACCGCTGGAACGTTTATTGTAGAGCCAGCCTTTGATCGTGATGGTTTCACCGAGAGATTTTGCAATATCTGATATGTATGTTTGCGTCATAAATAATTACTCTTTCGTCCTGCTTAAATAAATAGTATTACTGCGCATAGTCAGACCAAACTCTAAATGCTCCAACCAACCTTTGCGCCCTAAAATATTGCGATTGAGTCCGTAAAACCCGGCAAAGTAAAGAGTGCTTTCAAAAGCCAAATCAAATGTTTGAATGAGTAACCGATGTCCGAAAGCCTGAAGCGATCCTGACAAAGTTGATAATCGAATTGCTCTCCCGCTCTCTACGTCTAATCCCATCTCATCCGCATGTTCTCGTTGGAACAAACAAAATTCTACACCTGTATCAACTTTTCCATAACCTTCGACAATAATGTCACCTGCTTTTAAGGAAAAAGGAATAGTAATGCCAACCTCCGTTGTCTCGTAACGATGCTTGTCAGTAAAGTTAAGTTGATATGACATACTCAATAGCCAAGATAATAAACGTCAAATTCTTCAACAAAAAAGACTAACGGGCGATCAATTCCCTGCTGCCTGGCTTTAGCAAATACTTCTTTTGCCGTACGCCCTTTGGTAATTAATTGATCTCCTTCTAATGCGATCCATGACCCTACATATTCTGCACGATTCTGCTTCAGCCATTCAGATGCTCTAGTACGATCTTTACTATTGAATGAAAGAGGAACCGCAACACTTGGCTTGTCCAAATCTTGCAGAGACTCTGCCATCCCTTTTTCTATTTTCGCTTTTAACTTTCGACGTTGAGATACTGGTAATTTATTTGCTTGTGCCAATAAATCTTCAACTGTAATTGTAGACATAACATTATCTCCTTCTCAAAGTACTACGCCTTGCCGTAAATCTTATACGCATCCGGCGAACTCAACTTCTTCACGCGCAATTTATCGCCCTCCGTTTTCTCACCGTTTGCAGCATCCAAATAAAATTGTCGTCCGCCCGTATTAATCGCCGGATCAATATCCATCACCAGAATATTGAAAGTATACGACACATCAGTGGTCGGTTTGAACCAGTGCACGTTATCTTTTTCGTCCGATACCGTAGTGACTCCGCCCAGCGGCAACGCCTTGTTCATTGTCGGTTTGATGACGAGGTAATTCGCTTCGTCGGCGACGCGATCAAAGTGCCAGCCGTGCAGACCTCCACCAATCGGCATGTGCATCGAAGTCATATTGCGATGGCAATGCGGCGGGATCACGCCACTTTTTTTCATCCCGTAAATGTAGGTGCTGAAGTTTAATTCTTTCGGCATTCCGGCGCTGTGTTGTGGCAACGTTTCAATCACAGCTTCGTGCGAGCCAACAATTTTTAGCTGCTGGCTCAAGCGGTCAAAATCAATGGAGCGCAGCAAATCTTTTTGCTCGACGCGACCGAATATTTCAGCAATTTTCTGCTGCCATTCGGCTTGCTTGATCTGATGATTTTTCATCGCCAGTGAAGCCTCTTCGACTTCGGCTAACCAGGTTTTTGCAACCGCATGAATCGGCTTGGCAAGCGCGTCAACTTTGAATAAAGTTTCGACGAGCGAGAACGTGAACAACGATCCGAGCAAGCTGGCATTGAAATTTCGACGTGAAACGTTTTCCATAAAAAATGTACAGTAGGCGTCCCGCCTGCTGAAAAATCGTCGCTACAAGTTACTTTCCAGTTAGTTTGTATTGCTAACTTCGGTGGACAGGCTGGCAGCCTGTCCTACACTTTCAAGCTTTCGGCGCAGCGACGGATAGGCTTTCAAGCTCGGTTTTCCCATTGCTCTTAGCACTGTAGCAACCGCAGATTTGATGTATTTTTCATAATATTCGCCGCGTCCCATCACGCCGGTTTGATACGAAAAAGTGCCGACAGCTTTGAGCTGTCTTTGCACGGTCATCAAGTGAAATTCGTACATCAATTCCTGTTTCTCGATAGCTGGCAGTCCGTGTTTGATGCGCATCTCGTTGAAATAATCAATGTGCGCTTCGACCCACTTTTCATCCGCGAGTTCAAGCCGACGCTCGACTAAAATCGGGACTAAATCGTAGGTCGCAGGCCCCATCCGCGCATCCTGATGATCAATGATGCGAAGCTTGCTGGAATGATCTACCATCAAATTCATCCCGTGATAATCACGATGTGTCAGCACTCGGGGACGCGCAGACAATTCTTCGGCAATGGCTTCCAGTTCTGATTTAATTGCTGCTGTTTCTTCATCGCTCAGATTTTCGTGGCGGTAGCTGCTGAAAAAATGATCAAAGAAGTAATTCAACTCCCAGCCCAATTTGTCAGCATCAAATGCAAGCGTTCCCGCAACTGAACCGGAACTGAGCGCCAAATCCGAAGTCGCCTGAATCTGCACAATTAACTCAATCGCTTCTTTGAGTTTTGCATCCGAGCCTTCAGGGTTCTCGCTCATCCACTTTGCCAGACTCACATCGCCCAAATCTTCCTGCATGATAATGCCGTCCGTTCCAGCGACATCAATGATTTTGGGGACGGGCAAATTCGCACTTTCAAACAGGCGCGTCACATCAAGATATGAGCTACTTTGCGGGTTGAAAGGCGTGGCATATAAGCTGACGATAAAAGTTTCGGAGGGATTTGTTGCAGTGCAAACACGGAAATATTTGCGCGTCGAAGCATCGGGAGTTAACGCCTCAATATTGATTGTTTCTGGTTCAGTATTGAGTTGTCGCGCCGCATAACCGCGCACACGCTTTTCACTTAAATCTTCAGTTGTCATAGTGGATGAATCCATGAGTTATTAAATCGTGACGACGTAATTATCGCCGTCCACCACTCCTTTAGTCGCTTTTTCAGGAATCGCGTCATTCACTACCAGTTCAGCGCGCACGATAACTTTTCTTTCATATTCAGTATTGGCAGGAATCTGCACTCCGTCGCCAATTATACATTGATTGATTTTCGCTCCGCTGGAAATTTTCACGTGGCGCCAGAGAATTGAATCTTTCACGCTGGCAGTTGAAGCAATTTCGCATCCCTTGTCCGCCATAAAATCAATCTTCTCGCGGCGCATAAACTCCAAACTGATTTCCAAATATCGTGCCAGCGTACTGAGTTCGTACCAATCACCTTCGCCAACATGAGCAGCGACGATTTTTCCTTCGCTCATGACTTGCGGGTAGACCTGTCGTATCGAATCGTATTCAACACCTGAAGGAATATAGTCCAGAATTTCAGGTTCGAGAATGTGGATTCCGGTGAACATTAAAGGGGTCGGGAGAAAGGTGGTCGGTGAGGGGTGGTCGGTGGTCGGTAGTTCGGGAAAACCGCTGAAGCCTTGATAATTTCCGGCTTCGTCTACGATGATTTGACTGAATTTTTCTCGTTTGGGATTCGGGCGCAGAACCAGTGTGGCGAGAGCCTTTCGCTGACGATGCGTTTCGAGCGCCGCCTTCAAATCAAGGTTTGTAATGATCTTTCCGTTGATGACAAAGAACGTTTCGTCCTTGAGCAAATCCCGCACCGGATCAAGCGCTCCGGCAGTGCCAAGAATAATCGGGTCTTCGACGGAATAAGTAATCTTCACGCCGTAGGCACTGCCATCACCAATTTGTTCACGGACGGAATCAGGTTCGTGATGCAAATTAATGATAATTTCCGTGATACCAAATTGCTTCAGGTAATCAATCGTAGAAGCAATCAACGGACGATTAAGGAAAGGAATTGCGGGCTTTGTTCGTTCGATTGTCAGCGGCCAGAGTCGGGTTCCAAATCCAGCGGCTAAAATCATTGCTTTCATAAGGATTAGTTTCGCGTTTCGGGTTTTGGGTTTCGAGGAAAAACGAATTACCTGGCTTCCCTCGAAACGCGAAACCCAAAACTCGAAACTGTTTTTAAAAAATCATGGCTTCCAGCACTTTTCCCTGCGCCTGACAATGGGCGAGTTGCAACGCCAGATAGCTATCAAGAATGTAATCCTGCGGCGTGATTTTCAAGCATCGCACGGCTTCGAGGATGTTGAGTTCTTCGCCTTCGAGTTCAAGAAAATCGCCAATCGGCGTTTCGTCCGCCATCACGTGCAAATGATTTCCGCTCGGCAAAATAGCTTGATAAACGGTGCGATATTTTTGATAGTGAAACCATTTCGTAAAACCAAGCCGCGCAAAAATTTCCACGGCCTGCTGTGCGTTGCCAATTTCAGTTTCAATTTCTTCGCGCCGTTTGAATTGCGAGTTTGTTTCCGATTTACCTTTGAACGTCAAAAATCCTTTGCCACCCGCATCACGCACGCGCAGGATTGACCATTTTTCGCCAAGCTGTTTAGCTTCGTTGTCGAGTAACCAGTTTTCTTCAAAATGACGCGGCGTCTCCACGTCAAGACGTAATCTGGCATCAATCAGAGCTTGAACACCCAATTTTAGCTTCACTTCGATTTCGTGACTCATGGTGAATGAACGGAGTTCGCGGGCAGGGGCTTTTTACAATTTCTTAACCGCTGTTATTATGAATATGGTCAGGCAACTTGTCCAGTGGCGTAACGCGGATCAAGCTCGAAAGTGCCAGGCGCAACTTTGCGAAAACGTTTGGCGCGGCTCAGCGAAACAGCCAGCGTAATCAACTGATGCTGACCGCGAAATTCAAATCCGCCCTCCGCCATCCGCTGATAAATTTCACTAACGTGCAAAGAGTGACCAGCCTCGCGTAAAACTATCGTGGCCGCCTGGGGAATCCGAAAATCATTGAAGCGAACGTTGCCCAAATCCGGCGCTAATTTATGTGGCGGAGTGCCGGCTTCGATGGCTTCCAGGTCTTCCAGTTCCAGCGCCGCCTGCTGCGACTCAGGAAAACGCCGGGCTGCCATCTGAACAGGTGGCGGCGGCGGCGTGAAATAATTTGGCGCAGGGGTTACAGGTGGTGGTGCATATTGCTGAACAGGTGGCGCGACGGGCGGCGCAGGGGCGAGAAAGTCAGCGGGAAACAAGGCCGACCGCAGCGCCGTCCCGGTCTGGTCAATCACTGTATTCAGGGACGAAACCTGGGAGCGCAACATCGTAGCTTCGGATTCTATTTCGATTAATCTGGATTCAAGTCGCTTCTTGGCATCACGCGCTTCTCGCAAAGCGCGGTGCATCGCCTCAATTGCTGTATTCTCTGTCATTGGATTGCTGATTTCAAAATTCGTTTTACCAACTATTTACGTGTCAAAGCGCAAGCATAAAGCAGAAGGATTTTTCAAGCAATCAATATCCATAATCCGCGCTTATTTGTCTCGCTCAACAACAAATTGTGCGATGTCGGACAAGGCCTGACGGTATTGATTTTCAGGCAACGCTTCCAACGCTTCTTCGGCCCGTACCGCATAGCTCAGCGCCTCATTACGAGCCAGTTCCAGTTGACCGCATTCGCGTAAAATCGCCAGGACTTTATGGGCCGCATCATCGTTGTCAGCCATCGCAATACTCACAAGTTCTTCATATTGCGGATAACGATCCAGCAAGCGAATTAATGGTAAAGTGACCTTGCCCTCGCGCAAATCACTCAGGACAGGTTTGCCAAGTTTTTGCGTATTGGAAGTAAAATCCAGCAGGTCATCGGTAAGCTGAAAGGCGATGCCGAGATTCATGCCGTAATCTTCGAGCGCAGCCTTTTCAACGGCGCTGGCTCCGCGCATCACCCCCCCCAAACGGCAACTGGCGCTGAACAGAAAGCCGGTTTTGCGCTCGACGATTTCAAAATGCTGTTCCTCGGTAATTTGCAATTTACCCACCAATGACAATTGCAACAATTCGCCCTCCGTCATTTTGCGCGTGGCTTCGGTCAGAATGTCCAAAACTTCCAGATTACGTTGTTGCAACGAAGTCTCGAACGCCGTCATATACAACCAATCGCCCAGCAATACGGCGATGTCGTTACCCCATTGCGCCGCCACAGATTTTTTGCCACGCCGCATTTCTGAGCCATCAATAATGTCGTCGTGAACCAAAGTAGCCGTGTGTAATAATTCCATCACCGCCGCCATGCTGATGATTGAATTATCAGTTCCCTCGCCAAAAACTTTGGCTGCCAATAATAACAACGCCGGACGCAAGCGCTTGCCACCGGAACTCAGCAGGTAACGATTCAGGTGATGCAAAATTTGTAGATTTGAGCGGGACTGTCTTTCCAATTCTTCCTCGACCAAAAGTAAGTCGCGTCGAATTAACCCGAAGACCTGAGCGGTCGAGAAGCTTGTTCCTTTGAGCGTCGGTAGTGGAAAGATTTTAGGCATTATAGTTTGCACTTCTGCGGTAAAAATTTAATTAAGAAGGATTCGGCAAGCCTGGCTGACCAAAGCTAGTTTGAGCGATAGTTAGTAAACTGCATGTCAATTCCAAAATCGTGTTGTTTCAATGATGCGATAACTTCTTGTAACTGATCACGGTCTTTGCCTGCCACGCGGACAAGGTCGCCCTGAATGGAAACCTGCACTTTAATTTTTGTTTCCTTAATGTATTTGACAATTTCTTTAGCTTTGTCCTGTGGGATGCCCTGCTGCAAAGTAATTTTCTGGCGCACCGTGCCGCCTAAAGCTGATTCAATTTTGCCGTAAGTCAATCCCTTGAGCGGAACATTCCGTTTGACTAATTTTGTTTGCAAAATGTCGTTCAGGCTATTTAATTTATATTCGTCATCAGAGCTTAAAATAATGGCCTCCTCTTTTTCGGCCTCGATATTGCTTTTGCTGCCCTTAAAGTCAAACCGATTCTGGAGTTCCTTGAGCGCCTGATTAATTGCGTTGGCAACTTCGGCATGATCAATTTGCGAGGCAATATCAAAAGTGTTTTGCTGTGCCATAATAAATATCGTAATCCTTAAATTTCACCTGCGCGTGCAATAACAGTCAAAAAACTATCACGCTCAGCGATTGTGACTAAAAGTCTCAAAAATGTAAGTTCAGAAATGAATGGATCGCGCCCTGTTTTTATCCTGATCAGCAGGGATTGTCAAATTCGTAAAAGCGCGGAGCGTGTGGAGTGCGGCGGTCTTGACGCCGCTTTGTGTTCGCGGCTGGAGATTTGAGGTTGACTCGCACCAACCCCGTCGCTACCGCTCAGGATACAGTACCGTGAGCCGTAGCGAGCCGGGTTCGTCAAGAACGATACTGCGAGTCGTAGCGAGTTGCGTGCTGACTTCAAACTTTCACAGTTGCCAAAGCACTCGCTCCGGCTCGCAGTACTGTTCCGAAGCCCGATGTCCCAATAAAAAAAGGACTGAGTTTGACCTCAGTCCTTTTGTCCCTGCTTAAATTGCAGAGTAATTTAATTCCTATTTTGCCTTATCCGCCAAAAGTATAGAAATTGCAATCAGGCATAAATTGCGGAACAATAATCGCACGGGGACCGACCTGCGTTTTGTGCAGGGTGCGGATACCGCTGAACGTGTTTTTGTTCGAGGTCATTAAGAGACCAACTGCTGCACCAACGTTGAAGCGTAATGTTCCGACTTCACCCTTCGGAATCAGGTTGCTCAATTGACCACTGACTTTCGGAGTCACGCCGTCAATAATGGTTTCGCCGAGGCATTTACTGGATAAGAAAGGCGAGAAGCTGCGGAGCGCTTCGTGACCATTGTAGGCCAGGCCGGTGCCAATCTGCGCCGCGCCGTTTAAGCTACCAGTCACAGCATTGCCATTTAAACCCGCGAGGACAATTTTTTGATTAACTGCATCCAACGGGCTTTGGATGTCCACCGCAAACGCGGTCGGAACCTGGTCGTAGAGCACACCATCAAAACTAATCGCTGAGGTAGTACCAACTCCACCATCGGTGAAGGAACCGACGGGCAGTGGGGACGCGAATGATTCGGCGCCGTAGTTGCCGACGTATTCGCCATCCTTGACGAAACCGTTGCCGATTAATCCGTTGTAGGAAATCAGGAGTCCCATACTGTTCACAGCATACGCGATGACATAGCCTTTGTTTTGCGGATCAAATTGCGACGCTTTCCACTCAATGCTGGCATTGGGCGTGAAGCAGACATACTGGTCAAATTCGGTGCAGGTCGCACCATCCAGAAACAGGAAGTGGACATTGATGCCCAGTT
>JANMKB010000752.1:0-2580 GCA_031371805.1 Blastocatellia bacterium
TTCGCAGTCTTGTCTTTATTGCCGCCATATTTTTGGTGCGTGATTTTTCAGTCTTTCACGCCAAAGATACCGCCTCATATTTGCAACCTGCGAAAGAATTACTCACACAGGGAAGTTTTACTACACATGGAGTGCCGGAAATTATCCGCACGCCAGGGTATCCTTTATTTTTGTGTCCTGGCATTCTGAGCAATCACGTTGAGTTACTGACAATCATCATGCAAATTGCGCTCAGTTGCCTGACCGTGTGCCTGGTTTTTGGCATCACGCACAAGATTTTTGCCGATGAGAAAATTGCGGCAATCAGTGCGATGTTATATGCCATCGAACCGCTCAGCATAATTTATAGCTGCTGGCTATTAAGCGATACACTGTTTATTGCTTTGCTGACAGCGGCGCTATATTTTTTTATTCCTTTACTTAGCCCAGCGACGAAATTATCCCGAAAAACCAATGATCGCGTAAGCCGGAAATTACAATCCGCAAAGCCGGGAATGTTGATTTATGTCGGCGCAGCAGAAGCGCAGAGGAGTAAGAAAAAGCTCGGATCGCTTGTTCTCTCCGCCCTCTTTCTGGTTGCCGCAATTTATGTGCGTCCCATCGGTTATTTATTGCCAGTCATCTTTACTACAGTCCTGATTTTTCGGGGCATCGCTTGCAATCGAAACAACCGTCGGAAGTCGTTTGCATTTATTGCGCAGGCTTGTTTATTTATTCTGTTGACGGTGAGCCTGCTGGCTTTGTGGCAAATGCGGAACAAAGAAGTTACCGGATACGCAGGATTCTCTGCGGCGGCAGAATTCAATCTCTACTTTCATCAAAATGCTGCGCTTAAGGCCAGCCAGCAAAATCAGCCTTTTTATCAGGTGCTGGATGAACTGGGCTTTTACAAAAGTGAAAAATATTTCACTAATCACCCCGAACAATTAAGCTGGACAGCCGCGCAGCGCTACGATTTTATGCGTGACGAAGGCCTGAGCGCGGTCATGCGTGAGCCAGGTATTTTTATCCAGAATTATTGCAAAGGAATTTTAATTGTACTGATTGATCCAGGCGTTTCTGATTGTTTGCGGCTTTTTCGGCTGTATCCCGTGTCTGGCAAAGCGATGAATTCAATTGTCAGCCTGGGCGTATTTACCACGGCGGCCAACTTTGTTACCACTAATCCGTTACTCGTTTTTTGGGCGCTTGTTTTCGGCGTAATTTTATTTGCGTATTACCTTTTGGCGCTGCCTGGATTGACGGGACAACTCGAAAATAAAATGCCAGTATTACTGCTGCTCCTGACCAGTGTTTATTTAATTGCGCTGGCGGGAGGCACAATGGGTGCGGGCCGTTTTCGTGCACCGGTGATGGTTTTCATTAGCATTTTTGCCGGACGTGGGTTAACAATTGTGCTGGCAAATAGAAAAGTTATGAGTGAGAGATTTGGCGCAATACTGCACGAAACCGCGCTGGGACTCAGAATTTTATCACGGCGATAATGCTGAGCTTTTTCAACGCAAGGGGGCAAAATGTCAAAGGGGCAAGAGCTTTACTTTGACTAATGTTCATTGATCCTTTTCCCCCTTGTCCCTTTGCGTTTAAGCATTTACTCAATCTGACTCTTCAACCAGCATTTAATTTTACAATGAAAAAAATATTACTAAGTTTCCTGTCTTTGATTTTGTTGTCCGGGCTGAGTTCGCTGGCTTTCGCGCAGGAGCCATTTCGCAAATATTCCACCATCGAACGCTTGCAACCCGAACACCTCCGCGCCGTACAAGCAGACCGCACGCGCCTGCAAAAATCACGGAAGCAAATAAAGCTCATCAAAGGCTACAAAGATTTTCGCGCGATTATGCACGTCCACGCCGAAGATTCCGCGCACACTGGCGGCACACGCCCTGAACTCCTGGCCGCCTGCAAACGCACGGGCGTAGATATTGTGATGCTCACGAATCATTGGCGTCCGCCCGTAGATTTTATCAATGATAGCTGGCGCGGCCTGCGCGAGGGCGTCCTGTTCATTCCCGGCACGGAATATGAAGGTTTTCTCGCGTATCCGAAAAATTCCATCATCAAACGTCCGTACAAAGGCACGGAAGAATTCACCAAATTAGTTACAGAAAATGGCGGCGATATTTTTCTTTCGCACATCGAAGAGCGTGCCGATTGGTCTACGACAAATTTAACAGGGATGGAAATTTACAATCATCACGCCGATTTCAAACCGGAAGTCGAATTCTTGAAGTGGCTGCAATTAACGCTCGCTGATCCTGATGGCATCGAAAAATTCCGTCAGATTGTGAAGGATTTTCCGCAGGAAGTTTTCGGAGCGCAGCAGGATTATTTGCAGAACTACATTAAAAAATGGGACGCCGACAGCCAGCTCCACCGCGTCACCGGCGTAGCCGCCAACGATTGCCACCACAACCAGGTCATCACCGTCAAAGTCGGCGCACCCGATGCGCTGGAAATCTGGCTGACCGGAGACAAAGAACCAAGCTTCAAAATCTCGACCAAACGCGCACCCCGCATTCCTGAATTAACGAAAGGAAAAGCCATCGGCGACACCGTAGCGCAATTCGACCTCGACCC
>JANMKB010000130.1:0-12723 GCA_031371805.1 Blastocatellia bacterium
AAAAACTCCAATGGGAAACTGGATCAATCGAAACGCATAGTTGAGCCACGACACCGGGCCTTCGCCTAAACTTGAAGCAAAATTAGTGCTGACCAAAACATTCACCTGCACAGCGGCTGCGCCAATAATCGCGGGAGCCATCAGCTGCATGACTTGTCGCACGCCTTCATCACGAAAGCTCAACACGGGTTGCCAGCGATAGCCAACTTTGCGCAAACTTGGCACTTGCACTAACCATTGCAGCATCCCGCCAATCAACGTTCCAATTGCCATCCCGATAATGGCGCGTGCGGCGGATGCCTGACTGAGTTCGGGCTTCTGGCCATGTAAAATTGCGTTCGTAATTTGCGCGATGTAATCCGGCGCTAACAGGTAAGCGCAAAATAATCCGCCGAAGATCGAACCGACATTGAACATCGTCGAGGCCGAAGCTGGAATGCCGAAAATTCCTTTGGTATTGAGGACGCCCATCGCTACCGCAGCGAGCGAAATCATCAATAAAAACGGGAACATGATGCGCGTCATCTGGACTGCCAGATCAAACGTCAACTGCGCTTTGACAGGATCAATCACACCACGGCGTGGATTTATATCCATCAATAAATGAACAATCTGCGGCGAAAAAATAATGCCCAGCAACGCGATGACGGAAAGAACTATAAACAATCCGTTGTTGACTAAATTCGCCAAACGCCACGCGGATTTTTCGCCCTCATTGTTGAGCTTGCTGGTGAAGGTCGTGACAAATGCGGCGGAGAGTGCGCCTTCGCCAAACAGATCGCGCAATAAATTCGGGATGCGAAAAGCAATGATGAAAGCGTCGGTAGCGAAGCCTGCTCCAAAGAAGGCAGCGAAGATTAATTCGCGGACTAAGCCAAGTACGCGGCTGCCCATTACAGCGAGGCTGACAATCCCGGCGGAACGGGCGACGGAACGAGGTGGAGAGTTATTGGACATAAACAAATGGACTTGGGGCTTGGGGCTTTGGTTTTTTCCAAAGGCCAAAGGTCAAAAAACAAGGACCTGTCTCGCCGAATTAAAACTACTGCGGGTTGACCAATTCCAGCATAATTCCCTTCTGCGTGTGCAAACGATTTTCGGCCTGGTCATAAACGATGGAGCCTTTTTCATCAATCACTGCGGCGTCTACTTCATCACCACGATGCGCAGGGAGGCAGTGCATAAAGAGTGCGCCTTTTGACGCTTCCTTCATCAATTTCTTAGTCACGCGAAAGGCTGAAAAAATCTCACGGCGTTTTTCGGTTTCCGCTTCCTGTCCCATCGAAGCCCAAACATCAGTGTAAACGGCATTGGCTCCGGCAACCGCGGCAAAAGGATCGGTCACAACCGTGATTTTTGCACCTGTCGTTTTCGCCTGTTTCCGCGCCATTTTTAATACCTCAGAATCAGGTTCGTAGCCTTTTGGCACACCGACACTGATATGAGCGCCAAGCTTGACCGCTCCGAAAATTAAGGAATGACAGGTGTTATTTCCGTCTCCGACGTAAGCGATTTTGAAGCCCTTCAAATCGTCCCCAACTTTTTCTGTGAGTGTAAAATAATCCGTCAAGCCCTGACACGGATGCGACCATTCGGAAAGCCCATTGATTACTGGCACTGAAGCAATGCCCGCAAATTCCTGCACGACTTCGTGGCTGTAGGTGCGCAATACAATCAAATTAACCCAGCGCTCTAAATTCAGCGCCATATCTTTGACAGATTCACGTTCGCCGATGCGGACTCCCTGATGATCAAGATACACGCACGAAGCACCCATTTGCGTTGCGCCTAAATCAAACGTTACACGGGTTCGCAGGCTGGGTTTTTCAAAAATTAACGCGACACTTTTACCCGCCAAAGCTTCAGCAAAATCGCGCGGATTAGCTTTGATGGCAGCGGTAGTTTTGAAAATTTGCCGAACATCTTTTGGCGTCAGGTGAGAAATCGAAATCAGGTCTTTAAGTGCCACTTTTTATCCTCAGAAAAAAGTAAAGCAAACCTTTCAGTTTGCTGTCATTGTCGTCAATTAATGTAGAGACTGAACGGCGCGTTACCTGAGGTAACCACGACGTTCAATGCGGGCTAAATCGCCAATTAAACCTCTTATTTTTTCCCGCATCGCCGCCCGTTCACTGCCATCATCCGCACATTTTTCCAGCGCTGAATGGGAAAGCGCAATGGTGTGTTCTCCGGCAGCACTTTTGATGGTCGCAATCCAAACTTTGGCGTCAGCGCTTTCATTCCAGTTAATGGAGTGAAGCTTCACGGATTTCTCAATCACCAAATGGCGCATTTCGGATTCAGCCCATTCTTTGCCGGCGGTAATTTTTTCCTGATCTAAATTATCAGTCATTCTAATAGGGGTAAGTAAGATTATTAATTTTAAACAAAATCATTCTGCCAAAAGCGCTATCGCGTGCGGTAAAATTTTTATAATTGCCATCAGGTTTTCTGTGGCCCCGCGCACGCTGCCTGGCAAATTCACAATCAGCGTTTGCCGCCGAATTCCACAAACTGAACGCGATAAAGCCGCCAGTGGGGTAATTTTCAAACTTTCTGCTCGCATTAACTCAGTCAATCCTGGTGCTTCACGTTCAATCACAGCACGGGTCGCTTCGGGTGTAATGTCACGTGAGGAAAATCCGGTTCCGCCAGTGGTCAGGATCAAATCAGCCAATCCCTGATCGGCGTAATATGTTAGCCGTGCAGCAATCTGGTCCTGCTCATCGGCGATAATTTCTGTGGCGACAATCTCAACATTGAGGCTGAACAATTGAACCGCAACGGCAGGCCCTGATAAATCTTCCCGTTCACCCCGTGCGGCTGAATCGCTGATTGTCAGCACTACAGCACGAATTATTTTAGCCATTTGCTTAATCTTCAGAAAGCAGTTGTTGAGCAGAAAAATTTAAGGGTGGAGTTTACAATCTCAACCAGGATCATTCAATGCCAAAAGACTAATGCGACAAAATTTGTCAGTCCTGTTCAATGGTTTCAACAGATCGCCACAATCCGTCAGCTTAAAATGACAAATCGTGTCACTTGCCGCTCATTTAGACAGTCATCATTACATTTTTATCTCCTCAAGTGATTGAATTAATTGACATTTGCAACATCTTAAAAAAAACTTAAACTTCTGGCACGAGATTCGCTACCTTGTTTAGCGGAACAAGGGCGCTCGGTGACTGTCACCGTAGTTTTAGTTGGGTTGTTCAGCGGCGGCAGTCCGGGGCCACCGAGCGTCCTGTTTCTTAAGGCTCACCCTTAATTTAGTTCGTTGGCCTTTTGCGCAAGATTAGTCAGCCCAACTGACATAGCCCACAAAAGGTAGCGTAAAGCTGGCAAGCATGAACTCCCTCCTTATACCTAAAAATTCCCCTATAATTTCCCGCTTAAACCTTCCAACATACCACCCGCCTATTTATTTTCAGGCCTTTTCTGCTATTCTTTGCAACCGACTCCCTCAAACTTCAGTTTGTAAATAAATTTTAATGCCCTCTTAATTTATTAAAGAGATGGAAGTACTAAGTCATTATGAATATGACTACTTTGAAAGATTTAATTTCAGGAGTTTGCTGTATGAAAAAAAATAAATCACATTCAGTCCCCGTTGTTGCCTCATCATCGCGCCGTAATTTCCTTGGAAAAGTTAGCGGTGTAACAGCAGCAGCGATTGCCACCGGTATAGCTAACCAGCCAGCATTAGCCCAAGCCGTAAATAATGGAGAGAAAAATACCCCTCCTATTAACCAGGTAACAGTGGAAGGAACAGGATTTGACCCCAATCGGGTGCTAAAATCTTACCAGTGTCGAGTTAATGCGGCGAACATGGCTTTACAAAGGCCCATTGTCGAACAACTTTCCAATGGCGATGATGAGCGCTATCCGAACAAGATTGGGAGCTATTCCAAAGCGCTGCCACATAATCAGCTTGGGGAAGTAGACCTCAATGCCTATGCCACGCTTGTCAAAGCAAGAACCACAGAAAACCCGGCTGATTTTGAAGCGATTCAGCTTGGGCTGGGGCGCAAACTGACAAGTCCGCAAGCAGGCTTGGCAATGGATTTGGAAGGCGCCGATTCGCATCACGTGACGCTTCCTGCCGCACCACGCTTTGATAGTGCGGAAGAAGCCGGCGAGATGGTTGAGCTTTACTGGATGGCGCTCGCCCGCGACGTTAATTTTTCGGATTATGGAACCGACCCAATAATTGCAGCAGCGGCAGCAGACCTCTCAAGGCTTTCTGATTTTCGTGGCCCCAGAGATGGCGGGCGAACGCTGCGCACCGCTCAGTTAGCAGAAGAAGGGTCAAGACTGGCAGACTTACGCGGACGCAGAAGTAATGGACAGATCACGCCAAATTCAATCTTTCGGAATAGTTCGCTCGGTGATCTGACAGGTCCGTGGCTCTCTCAATTTCTGACGCTGGATTTCTCTTTCGGCGCGAATTCTGTTTCACAAAAGATGAAAACATTGTCGGCTGGTACTAACTATATGACGAAGTACCAGGACTGGCTGGATGTGCAAAATGGCGCCGATCCAAGCCAGAATATCCAGTACGATGCAACGCCACGCTATATTCGCAATTTGCGCGATATGGCGCAGTGGGTCCACGTTGACGCACTCTATCAGGCCTACCTGCATGCGTGCCTCATCATGCTGGCACAGGGTACGCGTCTTGATTCAGGCTTACCGATGTATAACTCGAGAGTTCAGGCTGGCTTTGCGCAATGTGGCGGGCCGCATATCCTCAGTCTCGTCACGGAAGTGGCAACTCGCGCCCTGAAAGCGGTCTGGTATCAGAAATGGTTTGTCCAGAATCGCCTCAGACCTGAAGAGTTTGGCGGTCGCGTACATAATTACATGACAGGAGCCGCAAAATATCCCATCCATTCTGATGTCCTGAATTCGCGGGTAGTCACGGAGACATACAAAAAGTATGGAACGTTCCTGTTGCCAATGGCTTTCCCTGAAGGTTCACCCACTCACTCGTCCTATGGTTCAGGACATGCAACCGTCGCAGGTGCCTGCGTGACAGCGCTCAAAGCATTTTTCGACGAGACGGACATCATTAAAAATCCGATGGTGGCGAATGCGGATGGCACCGCGCTCATCCCTTACAATGACGTACCGTTAACCGTTGGCGGTGAACTCAACAAAGTTGCTTCCAATGTGGCGAATGGACGAAATGGGGCCGGCGTCCACTGGCGCACCGATGCAGTTAATTCGCTGAAGCTGGGCGAAGCCATCACCATCGGCATTCTGGAAGAGCAAAAACTTACCTACAACGATAATGTGCAAATGACGCTGACCAAATTTGATGGAACTAAAATAACGATCTAGGAAAATTTAAGGCTGGCATTTTCTTAAGGCAAAAGTGCGAAGGAAGTTTAATTCATTCCTTTTACTTTTGCCTTTTTACTTGCAAATTTGATATATAGCAGCTATGAAGTTACGCGCCAAAGCATCTCAATTCATGGTAGTTATTGCCGCCTGGACAATGTTCGTTCCTGCTGCCGCTCAAGCACAACAACGTCCGCTCATTACTGAAGATGTTGAAGTTATCAAACCAGGTTCCATTCGCGCCGATTTTGGCTTTGACTTTACCCAGGGCAAAACCTTTCCGGTCTCAGGCTTAAAAGGCGATTGGGCGCGACTGGGGGTGACAACGCTGACCTTCGGCCTCGCACCAAACATTGAAGTCGAAGTGGGTGGAACGATTCATAATTCTTTAGCCATTAATAATCGTGGGATAAGTGCGATTCCCTTGAAACTTAAAAGCACAAATTCGACGAGCGATGTTGGAGATTTTTTCATCGCGACGAAAATCAAACTTCGGAATGAAACCAGCCGCCTGCCAGGTTTCGGCGTGCGGTTTGGAGCGCAATTGCCAAACTCCAATCAGGAACGCGGCATCGGACTGAATCAAACCAATTTTTTCTTCACCGCCGTCGCCAGCAAAAACATCCGTAAATTTCGCGTCACGGGTAATCTTGGCTTGGGGATTTTTACTGCACCAACTGAATTATTTTCACAAAACGATAT
Organism: Blastocatellia bacterium; assembly: GCA_031371805.1. Lineage (GTDB taxonomy): Bacteria > Acidobacteriota > Blastocatellia > RBC074 > RBC074 > JAFDVL01. Next base: position 6,046 of record JANMKB010000130.1, read on the forward strand.
GCTGCTGTACGGTTTTTCGGCGACCTATCCAATTAATGATCGAGTGACTTTGGTCGGCGAAATCAATGGTCGTTACAATACTCGCAAACGTGCCCAACTCGGACTCGAATCCGATGGCGAAGCGCGTTTCGGAGCCAGAATCAAAGCTTCAGGATTATTGTGGGATGTTTCAGGACTGACCGGACTCAGTAAAAACAGCGTCAAAAGCGGACTGAGCTTTGGGCTGACTTACGAAGGCCAGTTATTTACTCCGATCAACAAATAGCCTCATTATTTTTATTCACCTGACAAAGTATTTAACTCAGGGAACAAGATTCATGCCGCGTAAGATGGCCTGAAATTGTGGCTCGTCGTGCAAACTCGCAAAGCGCGGGTCTACCTTAATAAATTTCATTTCTCCGGCGTGTTCTTCATCTGCCTTTTTTAAATAAACCAGTGCTTGTTCCTTATCTCCCAGCGCAATACAAATGCGCGCGAGATTGAACGATGGAACATACGATTTTTTTGCCTCAGCTTTGAGCCAGGCGAGCGTTTTCAGGGCTTCGTCGCGCTGCCCTGACATTGCTAAGGCCGCCGCTACCTGATCATCCTGATTTTGCGTCTCAGGGGTAAGCTGAAACGCGAGTTTGTATTCCTCAATCGCCTCCTGATATTTACCCAACTGGGCAAGCGCATCACCGCTCACAATATGCGCAGTCGCTGAATGTGGATCAAGTTCCAGCATGCGGCGACACTGTGCAAACGCCTTTTCATACTGATGCGAATAAAACAGCGTCACTGCCACCATATTCAGGGCCTCCAGTGAGAGCGGATTCAGGTCGAGACTCTTTTGGATTTCCGCTTCAGCCACTTGAAATTTTTCTTGCGCGAGGGCATTGATGCCAGAATTTAAATGTGCCTCGTAATTGTTGGGATCAATTTCCAGCGCCCGCCGACAATATACTTCCGATTGCTGCATATCGTGTTCCAGGAAGGATAATACCGCATAGGCGGGGGCCATTTCAGGTTGCAACTGCAGTGCTTTGAGCGCCGCAGCCTTTGCTTTTTCCCAGGTCTTCTGAGGATCGGAATTACCCGAATATGCCTGCCCTAAATAGGTTGCGGCGAGTCCTTTATATGCTTCCGCAAAACCATCATCCTGGCGAATTGCTTCCTGAAAAAAAGTCAGCGCCACCCCGAATCGTGGCAGATCATGTTGATTATAAATAAACCTCGCTTTCAGATATGCCTGTAACGCTTCGGGATTTTTCGTGAGCGGCCTGCTCAGACTTGCCTCTTCGTTCAGGTTTTGCTTCAGCGCCAGCGTTTTTACGACGTGATCGGCAATCGCATCCTGCGTCGTAAAAATATCCTGCCACGCAAAATCATAGTTCTCCGCCCATAACAACATGCCATCGCTGACGCGCAGCATTCTCACACTGACACGTAATTGTTTCCCAGCGTGCTGCACGTTGCCTTCAATCACGGCATCCACTCTTTGTTCGCGTCCGGCGGCGAGTGCATCCTGTTGCGGATCAGCATAAGCAAGCACGGCACTGATCGGACGCACCTGCATTTGCCGCAAATTGCTCAGGCGGTTAATCAGCGTATCAGCAATGCCCACGCCGAGATATTCATCATCTGCATTGGGTGTTAATTTTTTGAAGGGTAGCACCGCGATTGATTTAACGGCGCTGACTTCGTGTGATGCAGTGGACAACGAATTTCTTTGTGCCACCGCACTCAAATTAGTTTTCCGCGCCGCACCCAGCCAAACTCCGCTGCCCAATATTGCCAATCCAGCTATTGCTAAACCCGCTTTCCAATAACGATTAAAGAATAGAGCCGGAAGCTTACGAGCAATTTGTAACGCCTCATTTTTTTCGACGGTGAGACCTTGCTCAGCCGCAGCAACTTGCTCCTGTACGCTTTCCGGCTCTTCAATCTTTTTCACCTCCACGACAAAACGATAGCCGCGCCGGGGAAAAGTCTCGATGTATTTATGGCTGGCGTCATGTTCGCTCAGTACCTTGCGCAAAATTGAAATCGTGTAAGACAAATTCGATTCTTCCACAAAGCTGTCTGCCCACATCATTGTCATGAGGGTTTCCTTGTCGAGCAGGACTCCATAATGGGTGACAAAAATATAGAGCAGGTCGAAAACCTTCGGTGACATAGGGACAATTTCGCCTTTGTAGTGCAAAAGTTGTTCCTGCGTGTCAATCGTAAATTCACCGAACTGATATAAACACTTGCTGTAATTAATCATACTGCTCCTAACAATTTTCTAAACTATTTCTAAGCTGATGCTAAAGACTTTTCTTACAGTGGATACTTAAAATTCTGCTCGTTCGGTAATACATATTATTTTCAGTCAGGCATTCTTCAATGAACACCCGAAGTGGTACTCAGGCGAAAAACGAAGAAAAAAACATGAAAAAAAGAAGAAACGCAAACTTATGGTCAAAGCAGACTGGTTCAGTTATCGCTGACCACAGAAATACACCTGAGCTTTATTCCTTACTGGCAATTGCTCTATGGGGAGGATATCTCAGCACACGCAGGAAAATTGCTATTTCGGTGCATCGGATGAGAAATATGGTAGAGCAAAGAACGCAAAAGTTTAAAAAATAAGATGCTCCATCTGAATATGTCTTTTTTCGACAAAATATTTCAAAAAAAAGAGCTTTTTTTCAAATACTAAATTTTTGCATAGCGTCCTTAGCCACGGACACGATTTTTTACAAACCAAGGGATTCCAAAATACTTAGTCAGTAAAGGGGGAATGTATGCAACGCTACACGTTTTTTCTGTTTGTTTTGGTAATCATCAATGTACCGCAGTTACCTGCCCAACCTTCACGCTCTGCCACAGCAAGTTCCTATCTTGAACGTGGCAAAAAGTTTTTCGAGCGCGGCGATTTTGACCGTGCGCTGGGGGATTTTGATTTAGCTGTGGCGACGGATCCAAACATGAGCATCGCCTATTACAATCGCGGCCTCGTGCATTTTGAAAAGCTGGAAATGGAATATGCACTCTCAGATTTCAATCGTGCGCTGCAAATTAATCCGCAGTTGATTGAAGCCTATACCAATCGCGGCCTGATTCGACATTCCCAAAATAACTTTGACGAAGCCCGCAAAGATTTTACCAAAGTGATTGAACTTAATCCTCGTTCACTATTCGGTTGGAATAATCGCGGCATGATTTTTCTTGAACAGCAAAATTGGCAGGCGGCGCTTTCCGATTTTAACCGAGCACTGGAAATTGATGGAAAAAGTGTTGAGGCATTAGTTGGACGCGGGGTTGCCTGGCAACTTAAAGGTGATTTTGCCCTGGCTATCAAGGATCACACTAAAGCCATCGCGCTTAACCCCCAACAGGTTGCCGCATGGGGTGCGCGTGGAATTGAGCGCCAACATCTTGGTGATTGGAATGGCGCACTCAGCGATTATGATCAAGCCATTAAATTAAAGCTTGATTACGCTATTTCCTGGTTTAATCGCGGTGCGGCGTACTTTGCGCAGGGTGAATTGGCAAAGGCAGAGGCTGATCTAACCCACGCCCTCGAACTTGACCCAAATTCTACTGAGACCCTCGCCGTGCGTGGCCTGGTGCGTCTCAAACTGGGCAAGCCGACCGAAGCACAGGCCGATTTTGATCGCTGTCTGCAAATAAATCCGAAGCTCACAGCCGAGCTTGAATTACTGAAAACAGAAACCCAGAACAAACTCACTGCCCACAGGAGAGAAAAATGAAACGTACATTGTCTGCGCTGATCCTTTGGCTGATTTTCAGCCCCTCTGCGTTTGCCTGCAATTAGATGCAGGGGCAATTCCTTGTGGTCGCCCGTCTGTGGCATTGTGATAACGGATGGGGACAAGCCAGCGCCCCCTACAAAATTGGAGAAACCCGATGAAAAAATTATTTCTTGCGACTCTTGTTCTTCCGCTTTGCCTTCAGTTTATTGCCTGTGCAACGAAAGCTGTCGAGACACCTCCGGCTTCAATCAAAGCTGCCGATAAGGTTGAATCAAATTCTGTCGAGAAAAAATATGTGGATTTGGCAGCGCGGATTGTACGTGATTCTGTCGGAGTAAAGCCCGGTGATGTAGTTATCATTAATGGCGGCAAACATACGATACCGTTGATGGAAGCGTTAGCCATCGAAACGAACAAAGCAGGCGGCTTTGCCAATATGTTTCTCAGTTCCGACCGCGTGGACAGATCATATTTTCTGGATGTGCCGGATAAATTTCTCGTCCAGGAACCGCGTTATTATGCGGAATGGTATAAACACGCGAATGTGTTCATAGGCCTGCCGGGCGCGGAGGACAACAAAGCAACTTTTGCTGACATTCCCGAAGATCGTTTTGCCAAAGCCAGCAAAGCCAGCGAATTTTTTGCGCAAATTATCAACGATTTACCGCTCCGACAAATTTTTATTAACTATCCCAGCAAGCAGGACGCAACAGAGGCAAAACTTGATTACGAAGTTTACGAAAAAATGATTTGGGATGGCATCAACGCGGATTACAAAACTATCTCGGTCACGGGAAACAATCTCAAACAATTATTACAGACTTCAAAAACGGTGCACGTGACAACACCGGGCGGCACCGATTTCAGCTTTGCAATTGGTCAGCGTCCGGTGTTTGTCGGGGACGGAATTGTGACGGAAGAAGAGGCCAAAGCAAAAATGTTTATGACTCGTGCGGCTTCGTTGCCGGATGGTCAGGTCTTTGTCGCGCCCATTGAAACTTCAGCCAATGGGAAAGTAGTCATTCCCAAAGCGAACTGCAATTTTGAAGCGATGACAGGCGTCAGCTTTGAATTCAAAAACGGCAGAATGGAAAACTTCAGGGCACAAACCGGAACGGATTGTTTCAATAAAAAAATGGCTCCTTACGATGGGGCAAAAGATATGTTTGCGAGATTCTCCATTGGGTTGAATCCTGCCTTAAAAGTGGTCGAGGACAAAGCAGATTTTCGCCCCGGAGCAGGAGCAGGTGTTGTCACTATTGCAATCGGCGGCAATCAATTTTTCGGAGGCAGCAATAAATCATCCGGCGGTTACTGGTTCCCACTTACAAACGCAACCGTTGAAATTGACGGCAAAGTCATCGTCAAAGAAGGAGCGCTTGTACATTAACGACTAACGAGCCAGGAAAGGAAAAGTGCGATGAGCGACGAAGAGATCACAACCGGGATGCTGCCTGAAATGCAACTGAACGATTTATTTCTCCCGGTGGTATTGGAGGTAGCGCAATTATTGAACCTGGTACTTGCATTAATCGCACTGCTAAGCCTGGTCATCACGCTGCTTGACCTGATTCTACTGTGCCGTGACATGTACCAGAAACAACCGCTACGCCCCACAACAAAAAGTCTGGTAACAACCCGCACGGAAGTTATTCAGTCAGAATTTATCTGTCTGGGCGATAGCAATAACTCGTTAAAGGAGACCAATGCTAATCACTAATAAATCAGCACGATTGCCAATCGTCCGATGCGGACTTTCATTTGTGCTGTTTTCCTCTTTAGTCTTCGCTCATCCGCATGTTCTGTTGTCGGACAACCGGGCAAGTTATGACCAGGGGTTTGTGTATGTGCGAACCACTACAGACTATCCATTTTCATTATTTCCCGCGCTGGGCGGAGCCGACAAAACCAAATGAGTAGACGACGAGCTAATCAACCGCGAAGAATTGCTGCATACCAGCATATTTTACAAGGGCAAATTGCCATTAGTAAAGTCAGCGATCCGGCCAGTGTGCCTGAACTGGAGCAGCTATTGCAGGCAGCAAATGTTCTCCAGAAAAATTTCGTCAGAATCGCCACCGCCTTCGATGCCAAAGGAAGCCCAGCCATCAGCGCCGAAGACATCGAAACATTTTTCGCTCAACAGAAGGAAAAACATCGTGGCAATGCAAGTCCAGCCTATGACCAATAACGAGTGTTCACTCGTGGTTATATGCAAAAAAGATAACAACGGCGCTGCTTTTGAATGTCTTTAATCCGCCCATTAGGGCAAATAACAACAACTCAGCTAAGGAGATTTGAATATGAAAAACAAATTTACGAAATTACTGATCGCAACACTACTGGTTGTCGCTCAATCCATTTGCTTCATCCAGCCAGCTTCCGCAGAAATCGTGCAGAATTTCAGGAGTACCATTCCGCTTCAATTTTTCAACGATTGTACCGGGGAATTGATTGAGGGTACGGTTGATTATCACCAAATCTGGATTTTGAATGCCGGCAAGATAAATTCAATTCATGCGAATGTGCATGGCACGTTTATCGCCCAGACCTCTGGCAACCAGTACATTTACCAAAATAATTACAAGGATGATTTTACCAATTTTTCCTGTGGTGGAATGGCAACAGCGACTGCGCATGCGCGATTGATCAGCCAGGGGAAATTACCTAACTTGTCAATTGACTGGTTAGTCACGTATGCCTTTGACGCATCTTGTAATGAGCTTCCGCCTACAATTGCGATAGTAGGTCTGCGATGCAAGTAAATCGCACTTCCTATGTCTGAATTGGGGAAAATAATAACCACTCACCTAAGGAGATTTTTATGAATATCTTAAAAACGAAACGATGGGGTTCATTTATCCTGACAATAACAATGACATTCTTTGCGCTGGCCCTGCCGCAACCAGCCCGGGCAGAACTTGTTTATAACATCCAC
>JANMKB010000024.1:0-5914 GCA_031371805.1 Blastocatellia bacterium
TGTTGGTGGCACAACGGTCAGTGTTGCAGCGGCTGCAGCCGAATTACTGCCATTGCTGGTCTGTAAAGACCCCGCAGGCAGCGTGTTGATGTAAGTGCCTCCAACTGCTGCGGTCACGTTCACTGTGATGGTACAGCTACCGGGTGCGCCGCCTGGAATCGTGCCTCCTGTTAATGAGAAGGCTCCTCCGCCCGCCGGAGCAGCTAGTACGCCGCCACACGTCGTGCTGGCATTTGGCGTCGCGGCGATCACTAACCCCGCAGGCAAGGTATCAGTGAGTGGCGCGGTGAGAGTCGCGGGAGTCGCATTGGGATTGATCAGGGTAATGGTCTTGGTCGAGATGCCTCCCGCATTAATGATGACCGGGTTGAAGCCGACGCCAATCGTAGGTGCAATCTTAGGTGCGCAAGTCGTGGCGGTGATGACATTGCTATCCAATGTCACTGCGCCATTGAGCGCCAAAGCTCTACCGGATAAGGTAGTGCCCGTGTTTAGAGTGATACTTGCATTTGCGATAATAGTTCCGATGAACGAAGTATTTGTACCGAGCGTTGCGGAACTGCCGACCTGAAAAAACACATTGCAAGCCTGTCCGCCATTGATGATCTGAACGGATGAGTTGCTGGACGTTATGAGCGTAGACGCGATCTGAAAAACGAAGACGGCATTCGGGTCGCCCTGCGCGTTCAGCGTGAGCGTTCCTGTCAACTGCGCCGACGACGAAAAACAATAGACGCCCGGCGCGAGCGTCAGGCCACCCAGGTCCTGACCAGTCAGGACGGTATTACACGCCAGACCGGCGAGCGAATTGTACGCAGTGGTAGCATCAGCCTGCGCCTGCGCCGCGACTGCATCACCTTGGTGGATCGTTCCAATCACGCTCCCCGGCGGAAAGCCCGTGATGGAAGAGCCGGGGCTGACACCGAGGTCTCCGTTGATGATGGTCGGGCCGGTATTGGTCACTGCCGAGGCACCCAGAACCCCGAAGCCCTGCGACGTACCCAGTGATGGCTGCGCCATGACCGGGGAAGTGCAGTAAAGTAACAACGCGCACCCCAGGAAAACCAGCGTGGCAAACAGCCGTTGCCATCCCCTGATGAGTCTCTCTGTTGATCCGATGTGAGTGTATTTATGTGGTGAGTTCATGTAACAGCCTTCCTGAAGCAGCATTCTCTTCAATTAAGTAATCGTAAGTGGTAACTACTTACGAGGTTAGTGAATGGTTAATTTGAATCAGATCATATGGTTTTGAAGTTAGTGATTCCTGTTTCGCAAGAGTTGCCGAGAGGTCAGGAACTAATAGCCTTCAAAAAAATATAAGGATTAAACTAGAGAGTTTATTGAGGGAGTATCTGCCGGATGTGAGAATTAGTCTCTAGCTTTGCCAGCTTAACAAGGTGGATGATATTTGTCTATGATTTTTTGTTAAAGTTATTTTATCTTTTGCTATCTTTATTTTTCCTGGCTGCACCAGCTTCGTAAGCAGCAGGTGCGCCTGGGAGCGCAGCAACGCCGCTACCCCGTGCGCAGGAGAAAGTTAGCAAAGTTACTGATTCCTCACGCCAGCAGCGCGACTCATTACAGATTTTATTGCTGCGGTACACGCAGGCGTTCATCACACAAATCTCGCAAACCGCCGTCTGCAACCGACTCCATTCCGTCGAGTAGCAACTTTGTCGCAGGTTGCTGTTAAGTCACGACAGACTTCGCTCCGATCAATTGATGATGACCCAGGATTTAATTTCCCATATGCTGGGTGTGCGTTGGGAAGGCATTACGATGGCGGCTCGCCAGTTGAAGGATCAAGGTTTAATCTCTTACGTGCGCGGCACTATCACCATGCGAGATCGTCAGAGGCTGGAAACGGCAGTCTGCGAATGTTATCAGGTTGTAAAAATGGAATATGATCGCCTGCTCAGTCTGCCTTCCAGTTGACCTCGCCTACGAATTGGAAGAACGGCGCGAAGCCAGCAGGCCAATCAATGCGCCTACTCCAAACCCGATGCCAAGCGTAATGCCAACGGCACGCAACGGATTCTGACGAACTTCATGTTGAGCGTCATCAAGCATGTCTTCAGCAGCCCGACGACTGACTTTGACAACTCGTCTGGCATTCGCCACGCTGTCTTCGACAGCAGTGTTGACGGTTTCTTCCAGTGCGCTTTTCAACTTCGTAGCCTGGACACCTGCCTGCGCCGCCATGTTTTCAGCTCCGGCTTTAATCGTTTCTTTCAGTGATTCAGTTTGCATAAATTTTTCCTGTTCTGGTTTTGGATTTATTATCCGTAAAATTAATAGCCATGATCGGTGTAGCGCGTGAATGCCTACTTTTCTTCGTACTCACCTTCGTGCTTCATGCGCCCGTCAAAACCTTCCGATGAAGCCGGGTCGAGTTCCCACCGATGTTTGTCTCTTGATTCTAATTTTTCGGTTGTATGCAGCGGCTCGCCGTCTTCATAATTTACGCCCATAGCCTTTCCTAATTCATCTACGACATTCTGATCGGGCGTTGGATTTCCACCCCCGACACTTTCTTCACCGACGTCAGCATCTTCCCAGGCGGCGTCAACATCACCGCCCGACAGGATTGGCGCACTCGCGTGATGATCAAGTAATTTTTCAATCAATGGTTGCTGTCCGGTCGCCCCAAGTTCCGCCGCCTCAGCAAATTCCTGCCGCACTTCGACCGGAGGCTCGTAGCTTTCACTCTCAAGCCTGCCTGCATCAACAAATGGTTTTTTACTTTTTTTGGACATAGTTTATTGAGCCAGCTTTCTATTTGTGCGAACTCGCTCGAAAATGAATTTCGTCATATTTTTTCACGGTAATTTCGCAGTAATAATGGCAGAAAAGGCAGGAATTAGCTGTCTTTTCTGCCTCTCGTGCGATCACATCCTTAGCCAACGCCAACCTGCATTTCATTTAATGAGCGGCTGAATCGGGGGGGACTATTCTTCAATACTGAACGGATTTGAAAAGAATTTTCCTGCGGCTCGGAAATTTGTGTAAGGTAATCAAGCAGCTTGTGCTCCCTGATGACGAGGAAGTGTTCTTCGGTGATCTCAAGCAAGCCCAGATTCCGAAAGCGTTGCATCAACATGCTGATCCGAGATCGTGTTGTCCCGACCATCTCCGCTAGTTCTTCATGCGTAATTTTCAGTTCGATACGGATAATACGTGGGTCTTTCCTGCCGAGTTTGTGAGCCAGTTGCAACAGCATTCTGGCCAGCCGTTGTTCACTATCCACTGTCACCAGATTGGTAATCATCTGCTGCTGGTCAGCAATTCGCTCCGCCATGTATTGCACAAAGCCTTCAAACAGCGAGTTCCTGCTTAAGCAGGCCAGAAACCTGGAACGCGGGATTCGTTTTAAGACCGTCTCTTCGATAACCATCGCTGTTTCCATGCGTGGCGCTGCCCCGGAAAGACACAACTCACCGAAAATATTCCCAGCCGTAAGAATATCCAGGAGGCACTCTTTGCCTGCTGGCGAGAGCGTGAACAATTTCACCTGGCCGCTCTCAATAAAATAAATCGTCTCATCCTTATTACCAGTCGTGTAGACATAGTCATTTTTCGCAATCGTGATCGCGCTGGCATTGAGCGTCTCGGACCGCAAGGAATCACGCAATTGCTGTTTGAAATACTTAACCTGAAAAATATCCTGCAACATAATCTTCCCTGAATTTATCATATTACTTATAAGTTTACGGAGCGGAACAGTAAGTTAAAAGATTGAGTACACTTACACATTTCAACATTGTTCTCCTTTAATACATTTTTTGCACTCACATCACACTTGGAATGTTATATCTGTATTTTCTGCTTTGATAAGCAACTTTTATGCCAAAGCACGGCCTGTAGGTTTATTGATAATGTGAAAGTATCCAGACTATTAACTGTAAAAATTTCCTCGTTGGTGGCGAGTTGAAGCAGGAAAAATTCCCCATCTGCGTAGAAGAGGGAAAATAAATGTTATTAATTCCCCAACAGGCGCTAAGCACTGGTACAGCTTTTCCACCTGGCAGGTTGACTTGGATCAGACAATTGAACATTAACCGCAGTACCTGTTCCGATAAAACAAATACTGAGCAAGACCTGCGTCGAATCCTGAGCATGTATTGTAATGGAGGAACGTTAGTGATAGTACAATTGGCATAAATGAAAAGTATTAAAACCAACAGTAATAAACTATTCACAGTCTTGAATCAGTGGACTGATGAAGAACCAATTCGCAAAGAATTATTCAGCGTTGAGCGGATGGAACAATATGCGGCAACTCTGGCGGCTGAACATCAGATCAGTGACGGGCCACAACGTGGGCGGCAATTACTGCCGCAATTTGAAGCCAACGGGCGCCAGTTGACAGTGGCGTACCGCACGCTGGCAGAAGCGGTTTTTTCAGGTCAGGGGATTTCACCAGCTGCCGAATGGTTAGTTGATAATTTTCATATTGTCGAAGAACAACTCCGCCAAATTCGTGAAGACCTGCCAAAGCGTTATTACTACGAACTGCCAAAGCTCAGCACGGGTGAGATGCAGGGCTACCCGCGTATTTATTCAATCGCGTATACCTTTATTGCTCATAGCGACAGCCGTTTTGACAGCGACTCGCTACGGCGTTATATCCGCGCTTATCAACAGGTCGCGCCACTGACAATTGGTGAACTTTGGGCCGTCGCAATCACGCTGCGACTTGCGCTGGTGGAAAATCTCAAGCGATTAACGAAGCGCGTCGTAGCGGCGGGTGAAGAGCGCGAAGAAGCCGACACGCTCGCCGACGAATTGCTGGCGGCAACTGATGAAGAGCAGCGGACTGCCGTGGCTGATCTCATCAAGCAACTTGAATCTCGCAAACAGTTAGGCCGCGCCTTCGTCGTGCAGTTAACGCAACGTTTGCGTGATCAGGACCCGGATGTCGCGCTGCTGATCGAATGGATTGAGCAGAAAGTACAAAGTCAGGATCAAAGCATTGAGCAGATCGTTCAGTTTGAGCATCATCGGCAAGCCGCCGCACAGGTGACAGTGGGCAACATCATCACGAGCATGAAATTGCTTTCGACCCTCGACTGGCCAGATTTTGTCGAAAGCGTCAGCCTCATCGAACCAATTCTCAATACTGACCCGGCGGGTGCATACGCGGGGATGGATTTTGCGACGCGTGACCGTTACCGCCATAAGATTGAACGCATCGCCAGACGCACCAGCACCAGTGAGCTTGAGGTCGCACGTGATGTAGTTGCACTGGCACAGCAAGCGCATGATCGTAATCCCGATGATTTGGCACAAGCGCACGTCGGCTATTATTTGATTGATGGGGGCCGCGCAGCTTTGGAACAGGAGGTCAAATATCGCCCTTCGCTCCGCGAACGTGCGCAACGCTTCGCACTGCAACACCCCACACTCTTTTATTTTGGACTCTTCGCCCTGCTGACCGGATTCATTCTGATGCCGCTGGTGTTCATCGCTGCACGTGCGGGCGCGACCCCGCCGGGTTTGATCGCGGTGGCGTTGCTCGCATTGATTCCGGCAACTGATCTGGCGTTAAGTATCCTGAACTGGGACATCACGCATACCTTCAATCCGCACGTCCTGCCAAAGATGGATGCGGAAGCGGAGACGCCCATTGAAGCCCGAACAATGATCGTTGTGCCAACGATGTTGACGAGTGAAAAAGTCGCGGCGGAATTGATTGAAAAACTTGAAGTATGCTACCTCGCCAATCAAAATCCACAGGTCTATTTTGCCCTGCTTACTGATTTTGCCGATGCGCCGACGGAAGAGTTGCCGAATGACGCCTCATTGCTGAATTTTGCACTTGACGGGATCGAAAAGCTGAATGCACGCTATGCTAATACGGCTGAGACACCAGATAGATTCTTCCTGTTTCATCGGTGTCGTCAGTGGTATGAGT
>JANMKB010000034.1:0-3668 GCA_031371805.1 Blastocatellia bacterium
CTCATCGCGATCACCTGCTGCTTAAGAAAGCTGTTAAGACAACTTGCTCTCGGTTGGACTGTACTGAGAAAAGCTACGACTGAGCGCAAGTTTAAGTTGGCATTTTTTCTGTTTAGGCGAAACGGATTATAGAGGAAAGACTGGCGCTGACAAAAGGAAAAAAGTCTTTGCCACGGCAAAACCTGTCACGCCTGGCAGGCAACTAAAAAAAGGACTGAGAGCAATCTCAGTCCTTTTTTCTTTGTGCTAATCCAGCTAAATACCCGGTCACTACGGCTCCGGGTACTGTATCGGGAGTCGGGTTATGTTTGCGGTATCCAGTACTGACAATCCGGCATCACCAAGGGAATGATGATCGAGGATTTGGCGACTTCCACTTTATGCGGGGTGCGGATGCCGCCGAACGTATTTTTGTTCGAGGTCATCAACAATCCAACGGCGGCGGTGACGTTGAAGCGTAATGTTCCCACTTCATTTTTTGGAATCAGGCCGGCCAGTGTCCCGGTGACTTTGGGAGTTGCACTGTCAATGATTTTTTCGACGAAGCATTGCCCGCTGATGAAGGGGGAAAAGCTGCGCAAGGCTTCATGTCCGTTGTAGGCCAAGCCCGTGCCGACCTGTGTCACACCGCTTAACTTTCCAGCGAACACATCTCCGGTCAGTCCCGCCAGGACAAGCTTCTGATTCACGGTATTGACCGGGCTTTGAATATCCACCGTGAATGCCGACGGAACCAGGTCTAACGTAAATCCGTCAAACGGAATCGTCCACGAGAGTCCCGGCGTAGCGACTGCGCCCAGTGGCGAACCAATGGGCAAGGGCGAGTTAAATGATTCGGCGCTGTAATTGCCGACATACTCACCATCATTCACAAAGCCATTCCCAATCAGGCCGTTGTAAGCAACTGGCCTGCCCATGTTGTCTACGGTGTAAGCAATCACGTAGCCTTTGTTCTGCGGATCAAATTCCGAGGCTTTCCACTCAATGCTCGCATTGGGCGTGAAGCAAACAAACTGATCAAATTCCTGACAGGTGGCGCCGTCCATAAACAAAAAATGAACGTTGATCGGCAATTTGCCAATATTCGTGATCGTCAATCGCGTGTCCACTTTATTCTGCGCATCGTGTTTGTAGAACGGAAACACCAGCAATGAGCCAGGCTTCTGATCAGATGGCGGCGAGAAAGGGAGGACGCAGGCTCCGCCGCCAGTTGTGCAGGGAGCAAGCGTGCCAGTGATTTTCAGTCCTGTACTCAAGCTGGCAGTATTGCAGGAAAATTGCGTGAAGGATGAGCCGGTATCGCGCTGCACGCCGACCGTCGCACTGGCTCCATTGCCCGTGAACGTGCCGTAAATAAAGTCAAACTTCGCTTGTCCCTCATAAAGACGAGCTTCAAAATTGACAGCCCCACCTCCAGTGAACGCTGTGCCACGCCATTCGATATTAAGATGCGATTCGGGGCAACTCCACTGACTGAAGTATAAATGCCATTCGCTCCTCCCGTCAGGAGAAGGTCATCCCAGAACGGTATGAGCGCGTTATTGAAGCCACCGAACGGAAGGCAGGCATTCGTGAACACAGTATTATTGCTGGTGAATTGCAGATTACCATTTGTACTCGCTCGCAACGTCGTGAAGTTCTGATTATAGAACTGGTAGCTGAAGGGCAGCGTAATCAGCACCGTTGCATCATCCGCCTGCGATCCTGGAACAAGCGTCGTGCCTGGATCAATCGTTTGTCCCGCCATCGTCGCAAGCACATAGGTTGGTGGCTGTCCCGGCAAAGTAAAGTTTATGATATCCGTGCCTGCCGAAGAATTGATCGTCAAGGTCAGGGTAACGTTCGTGCCGCAAACAAAGGCGGCGGTTGTACTGACCTTGAAAGGGGTCAGATTATTTGCGGTCTGTCCTGGCGCAATATCTGGATACGCAGAGGTTGGTTGGAAGATAATCACGCCGGGCGTTGAGGTGGTGAGTGTGGCGGTCACATTGCTGGCCGTTAACGTCCCATTGTTCGTAAAGGGAATGGTGAGCATGTTGCATTCGTCCGAGTCAATAAACTGGTTGCCGTTGCCACCACTCAGCGTCGCCGGCAAGGCTTTCACAATTGCCATGTTCGGCCCAAAAATCGTGAATTTCGCAAACCGTACATCCTGGGTTCCCAACCGCGTGTCCAGGAAGGTGGTGTAGAAAAATGTATTGTCCGCCGCCATCTGATCGTAATCGCCCATATAAACCGAATTTACAACCGTATCCACCCCGAAAATCGGCGCGAACGGCGCATCACTAATCACAAAATCCGGGCCAAACGTAACGGTCATTCCTGAAATTGTTCCCACGCGTCCCCAGCGTTCCATCAGGTTGTTCGCCGGATCATTGCGGCGGTCATACCAGGTGATGGCCAATGCCGAACCATCGGGCTTGATCGCTATCGAAGGAACGAATTGATCGTTCGTCCCGGCGTCGGTATTCACCCGCACCGGCGCAGTCCACGTCGCGCCGCCATCGTTGGTTTGCTGGAAATAAATATCACCCCGGTCGGCTCCTGCCGGATTATCGTTATAAACAATATATTGTTTGTTGGGAGCGGTCGGGTTTGCCACGACAGTCGGAAACGCATTGGTGCGGAAGCCCAGGCCTAAATTACCATTGGTGGTAGTTACGAGCAGGGATGTGATCGTCACTGCCGCACCAAAAGTCAGGCCCTGATCGGTGGATTTGCGTACTTTGATTTGTTTCGTCGCGGTGGTTTGATCTAACCAGTAAACATAGACCGCATGGTCTGCCCCGACTGTGACAAAAGCGCCTTGATTGAAATTGCCAGTGGCAATAGATGTACCGCCGCTCGGCCCCCAGGTCAGTCCATCATCGGTTGAGCGCGTGAAGATAATGTTGCCATTGCCTCCGGTGAAATCTACCGCCGCCATATAAACATTGCCATAGCCCGGCCCCGGCGTATTGTCCACGGCAATCCATTCTTTATCGAGGCTGTGAGCGGCTGAAAACCCTGGCGCACCATTGATTGCCGCGTTGAAGGTCATGCCGTTGTCAGTCGAGCGGAAGATTTGCAGCACATTGCCCGCCGTAAATCCGAGCGTAGACAGAAACACCGTACCCGTACTGGCGCTGTGTGCCAACACCGGATCACCCGCGTCGCCGCCAGTGCTGGTGGGTAAGGCCCCTTTGTCCACAAAGCTCGCTCCACCATTCATCGAAACAGCATAGCCGGTAAAATGATTGCTGGGAGTCAGTGTCGAGCCGGAGTCATTGAAGACGGAAACTATATTGGGGCCAGCCAGTACCAGCCCCGTTTCGCTTTGTGTGTTCCGTGTTGTCAAATCGGCGGTCGGATCGTTCACCGGGACATTTGACAAGGCTGATTCCAGGGTTGGGAGTGGCTCCCGTCCTGCTCTCGCCCCCTCAATACTGGTTACCACAGGAGCAGGCACACAACCCATTTGGATCATCATCGCGTTTTGCGCGGCACCGGAAAGCTTGTCGTAATAATCAGGTAATTGACAGGGAGTGGGTTTGGTGTCGCCTTCTCCTGTGGCAACGGTACGACTTTCGGTCTGGCGCTGCCTGCTGGTTTGGGGGTCTTGTTCCTGCCGCGTCGGTCGTTGCGGTGTGTCCTGTCCGGCGAGGTGATTGAGCAGCGTCACCAGCCGG
>JANMKB010000037.1:0-41272 GCA_031371805.1 Blastocatellia bacterium
TGCTGGCGCTGAGCAGCGATGAACGCAGGGCTTTGCCACAACCGGGTGACAGAGGCCGCGCCTTCATCAGCAAAGCGATGGAAGTGGCGACCCAGAATCCTAGTATTTTGCCGGGGTGTTTGACCTTGGAGAAATGCGCAAGGATGGCGAGCTGACCAAGGCGCTGCAACCGATCATTATGGCGCTGTCGCAATTGCAGGGAATGATGGATGACACGATGCGGGTGGCGACCTCGGAGGCTTACACGGCAGCCCTGAACGTCTACAGCTATGCCAAAGCGAGCGGCAGCGCGGCGGCGATGGGGAGCGCGGTGGAGGAGTTGGGACGCTTGTTTGTGCGCCGCAATGCCGCTGCTGCATCGAAGGCTACCCAGTGATGATATGAGCGAGGGCCTGTGATGGCCTGTGCGATAAGGACGATGGGTCTTGCGATGCCAGCGTTCCTATCGTGCCACCTAAATGACGGGTCTTGCGATGTCAGCGTTCCTATCATGCCGGGCAATTAATGGGTATAGCGATGCCAGCGTTCCTATCGCACCGACCAAGTGATGGGTCTTGCGAACCAATCAATTATGTAGCGAACCTAGAAAAAGGACTGCGTTAATACGCAGTCCTTTTTCTTTTAGGTTGTTTCTGAAATTATCCCGTCGTTACCGCTCAGGGTACTGTTCCGCACGTGATCCAGTCGCTACCGCTCAGAGTACTGTACGGTGCGTCAGGTTATGGCTGGGGAATCCAGTATTGGCAATCCGGTATCACCAGCGGAATGATGAGGGAGGATTTGACGACCTGCACCTTATGTAATGTCCTGATGCCATTGAAGGTATTTTTGTTCGACGTCATTAATAACCCGACGGCTGCTCCAACGCTGAATCTTAATGTTCCTACTTCCCCTTTGGGAATTAGGTTCTTAAATTGACCCGATACCCTGGGCGTAGTTTCATCAATCACTTTCTCGGTGAAACAGGCATCTGGTAAGAAAGGTGCAAAGCTGCGCAACGCCTCATGTCCATTGTAGGCGAGGCCGACCCCTGCTTGTCCAGTTCCGCTCAAATTCCCCGCATATACATCCCCACTCAGACCCGCCAGGACAAGTTTTTGATTCACCGTATTCATGGGGCTTTGAACGTCTACGGCAAAGGTCATCGGTGCCATCTCCAGGGCAATTCCATCGAAAGGAATCATCCAGGCCAGGCCGAGAGCCGCGACCAGACCTATGGGTGTACCTAATGATAATTGTGAGGCAAAAGATGCCGCGCTATAGTTACCGACATATTCGCCATCATTCACAAAGGCATTGCCGATCAGTCCGTTGTAAGCAATCGGTCGCCCCAGATTGTCGGTCGTGTAGACAATCACATAACCTTTGTTTTACAGAAAGTGAACGTTGATCGGCAGTTTGCCTATATTTGTAATCGTCAGGCGCGTATCTACTTTATTCTGGGCATCATGTTTGTAAAAAGGAAAAACTAACAGGGAGCCGGGATTCTGTGCGTTGCCCTTAATAATATTTGTGTTGCCTGTGCAGGAAATAGCGAATTCACCAATTGCGACACTTGATCCGCCGCTGAGATTGGTGACGGTAATTGATGTTAGCGGCACGCCGTTGGTGTTATAGAAGCCAAAATAGCTTGCGCCGCCAACATTGGGGTCTGACAAAACAGGAATTATTGGCGATGCGGTTCTATCCTGAGCCGTGGCCTGGATGGAAAAAGTGCCATACTGATCTGGTTCCGCATAAAAATAAAAGGCTCCTGTTCCGGCTGGTAAAGTGATCGTTTGGACTAAGCCGTTCCCGTAATAGACATCGCCCGTATAGCCATGTGACCAGTTACCCCAGCTAAAACCCACGCGCCGATGATCCTGGGCAGGGGAAAATCCGATGGAACCGCCACAGGGAAGAGTCAGAGTTGCAACACTGGTGGTATTGTAAATTATTGGCCCATAAGGATTGACCAGGTTAACGTTATCAGGGGCAAACGGAGTCATGGTATATGGCCCAAGTGTTGGCGGCGGCGGCGCAGTTCCGGGCGTTCCATCAAATATTATTTGCGCAAAGCCAGGAGTCGTGCCGCAGCACAGAAACAAAATTACAGCGCCAATGAAACGAATGAGAGGTGTGGTTGTGTGGTGGGAGATTTTCATAGAGAGTCAAGAATCCAAAGTAAATATGACGCAACCATCGAAGCGCTAAATTACTACGCCAGTTGAGGTCGCGGAGAGCAAATGACCAGCCCACTAACAGGCTTAATTTGTCGTCAAGTTAAAGTTGTGCCGGT
The DNA here is from genome assembly GCA_031371805.1 of Blastocatellia bacterium. Lineage (GTDB taxonomy): Bacteria > Acidobacteriota > Blastocatellia > RBC074 > RBC074 > JAFDVL01. The sequence goes on from JANMKB010000037.1 coordinate 2,279, forward strand.
GAAAAACTAACCAGTGATAAACGAACAGAGGTTGCTCAATAAAAAGTAGAAAACGAGGACTGGAAAGGTCCTGAATGATCTGAACAGATTGGACAAACTTGGCAGAGTTAGTACTGAAAGATTAGCCCGCCGGGCGCGTGCCTTGACCTCCAGTGCGGGCAATGTAATAAATCTTTGAACATATTTCAACGATTTATTCTGGAATCTTATAATCCGCTGATGGTTTTGTGATTATTTCAGATACCTGACTGGCTGAGACTGGTATTCGAAAAAGTAGCGCGAGTAATTTATCGGCAAATCACTCGCGCTACAAGTTATTAGAAAATCAATTTCACGTGATAGCGAATAACCCGTCCGCCGCCGTCAGTGGCGGGCGTATTCGGATTCAGGTAACGTCCGGCAATCGCCGTGTTAGTATTGGAAGAAAGTGTTCCTCCCAGCGGCGAGAATGGGCTGACGCTGGCTTGCGTATACTGCGGACGATTGAAGATATTGTAAAACTCCGCTCGCAGTTCCAGGCTCAACCCTTCCTGAATTCTGGTTCGCTTTAAAATATTCATGTTGTAAAGCGCCGTACCGGGTGTCCGTTCGGTGTTGCGCCCCAGCGAGCCAAAACGCTGAATGCTGTCGGCCAGCGCTGGGTTGTAGACCGGATTGACGATGTAACGCGCCGTCGCCGGATCAATCGGAGCATTGCTGGCATCAGGATTGGTGTAGCCTGTAATCGCTCCGGTGGCGCTTACCACAGGGATTGCCCGCACGCCTTTTTGCCCATTCGGGTTGAAGGTTGGGCGTTCATTCGCGCCACCAATGCCGTCTGCATCAAGGCCATTGAAGATGGAGAAGGGAACACCTGATTCAAAAGTTGTGACCCCTGAAACCTGCCATCCGCCGATGACCCTGCCCACCAGATTTTTTTGCTCATGCATAAACGGGAACTCGTACACATAAGTGAATGAAGCGCGTTGTGTACGGTCAAATAATGACGGCCCTTTTTCAAATTTCGCTCCTCCCAAAATATGTGGCAGGGCAAAGGTGCTGGCTGCTGTCGTACCGCCGGCGGCAAATATTTCGCTCGCATTGTCGAGATTTTTGGAATAAGTGTAAGCACCAGTGATCGTCAGGTTTTTTGAGAAGCGACGCATGACGCTCAATTGACCTGAATGGTAATTCGACCAGCCGCCGTTGGTGCGAACTGTGCGTCCGCCCTGCAGGTTGTCGAGGCGTCCCTGCGTTGGCCCGGTGTATCCGGCAGGTGTGATGCGCTGCGCAGGTGGAACCAGCGGGTTCCAGTCTTCATTGATGTAAAGCTTCGTGCCCTTTGATCCCACATACGAAATGTCCAGCACAATTTTACCGGGCAATTCACGCTGTAGTCCCAGGGACCAGCGTTGATAATAGGGATTCACCAGATTCTGCATAATCAGGGTTTGAGCGCTTAATGGATTTAAGGCTGCTGCCGTTGCTGGAAGCTGGCTTGAGAAATTTGCTAACCCACGTGCGCCATTGCCTGTTGTGGAAGGAATTGACGTCGCAATAATATTTGGCGATGAAACGGCGGCGTTCGAGGCAATGTTATTGAAAAATGAATCATAGCCAAGTTGATAACCAATGCGAATCACTGATTTGTTGTCACCGAAAATTTTTCCGGACAGGCCGGTTTTATTTTTTGGTGAATAAGCAATGCCAATGGTTGGGGCCCAGTTATTCCAATCGCCGCGCACTTTGTTAGGTTGTCCAAACGGGCCAGTACGAGTCGCCGGGTCAACGTTGAAAAGTCCGGTGAAAGCAGGCGTTTTCAGCGTATTGAAGGGCTTGCCGAAATATTCATAGCGCACGCCAAGTGTCAGGGTTAAAGCTTCGCTTGCCCGCCAGCGATCCTGCACAAAAGCTGCCGTGCGGAACAACGAAGGAAAATAAACCGCGCTCCCGAAATCACGGGCGGCTGTCCCGCTCGCGCCACCAAAATTGTCTACGAAATTGGCAAACGGTGAGTAGCCGGTGCTGGCGGTATAGGTCAACCCGCCGCGTGGTTGGAATGGCGCGGCCTGGGTAGAAATTTGCCGCAGCAAATCAACGCCGCCACGAATTGTATGATTCCCGCGCACATTTGTGACGGTATCCTGGAAGGTGTAATTGTTGGCGATGCGGCCTTGTGGAAATGATGTGCTTGCACCGAGCGATGAAATACTCGTTACTGCGATGCGTGGCAATTGACCGGCGGGGCCAGTCGGATCGGTCAGCGGAAATCCGAAATCAAGACGGTTGTATCCCAGCCGTGCTTCATTCGTAAAAGTAGATGAAAAGACATGCGTTTCGGTGAGCAGCAAATTATAAAGCCGCTGCGAATAATCAGCATCAAAGCCTTCAAATTCTGCGATCCCACCTTTGGGCGCAGTCAGCTGATCACTCAGCATGCGGCCTGACAATTGATCTTTTTCGCTCAGTTGATGATCAATGCGGGCTTGCCATTGATGATCAATGCTGAGCGCTGGATAGTTTCTAAAGAAAGTTCCGAATTCAATGTTGCCGCGATTGACATTGTTGACAGTGCCCAGCGCGAGGTTGAACGGGCTGGCGTTCGCTACCGCATTTTGCGTGGCGCTCAATAATAAATCTACGTTGGCGCTGGCTCCGGTGGGGAAGAGTGCACGCAATGCGGTGCGTCCTGCGGCGGTTGGTGTGGTCAACTGTGCCTGTGAAGAAGAGCGTTGGCGATCTTCCTGATAAGCACCGAAAAAGAAGGTACGATTTTTGACGATGGGGCCGCCAATCGTCGCGGAGTAAATATTTTCTGTGCCTGACGGTGGGCGACCGCGTAGCACATTCTCTGGATCGCGCGATTGACCGCTGGTCAGCGCATCGTCGGCGGTGGTGTCGTACAAAAATGCCACCGTTCCATGAAAACCATTCGTACCGGATTTGGTGATGGTATTGACGACTGCGCCGCCAGCGCGCCCAAACTCAGCGTCGTAATTTGAAGTTTGGACGGACACCTCTTTAACGGCATCAGGGTTCGTGATTTGAAAGCCCTGACCCGCGACTGAAATATCATTGTTTTCAGTGCCATCAATTAAAAAATTATTGGAACGCCCGCGTCCACCATTCACCGAAAATGTCGCGGAACCGAAGCCATTGCGATTGCTGGAAACGCCCGGCAACGTCAGCGCCAGTGAAACCGGATTGCGTGTCGCGAAGGGCAATTCTGTGATGCGTTGCGTTTCAATATTGCCGCCGCGTACCGGAGCTTCGGTTTGTAACAACGCACCGGATTCAGTGGTAACGTCAACTGAAAGCTCCTGGCTGCCAGGTGACAATTGCGCATCTACCTGAGTGATTTGGTTCGCACTCACCGTGATATTATTTTTGCTCACTGCCCCAAAGTTATTAGAAGTGATTTTGACAGAATATGTGCCCAGCTCGACGGCATCGAAGCGATAAAGCCCTTCGCCATTGGTGACGGAGGTGCGAACCACGCCGGTCTCAGTGTTGGTCAAAGAAATCTGTGCGCCTGGGATAACAGCAGCAGTTTGATCGGCGACGATCCCGCTCACCGTCCCGCGACTGGTTTGGGCAAGTGTCATCATGGATAGGCTGATTAATAAAGTAATCAGCAGAAATATTCGGATTTTCATAATTTCCTCCTGAAGGTGTGGTGAGTTTTTAAGGCAACCAAAGCTGATTGCCTTATGGTTAGATGTTATTTGAAAACTTCAACATTCTTTGCGCTGAGATGGTAGCCAGAGGCAGCGAATATCGCAGACAGTCGCTGCCTCTGGTCCAGCGTTCGGGGATCCGTGTCCTGAAAGGACGCGAGGACTCGTGGCGTCCCTTCAGGACGAGGAACTTAACGTTGCGCGTTCCAGACGTATCACGTCTGGCTACCATCTTTCTGCCGCTCTGCGGCAAGCCAGAGTTTTCAAACAGCTTGTTAGAATTTCAGTCGTAATGCCACTTGAATAATTCTGGGATTGCTGCCGAAAACTAAATCAGGTCGGTTGAATTGTGCGCTGGTCACAGTGTTGTAATTGCCCACGGCGGTGCTGGCAATCGGGACTACACTGTTTGGTGAACCGGCCACGTATTGCGGATGATTGATCGCATTGATGAAATCAGCGCGAAGCTGAAACTTCAGCGTTTCCGTGAAAGCAAAATCCTTCGAGACGGAAAAATCCAGGTTGTTAATGGCAGGCAAAGTCAGGGTATTGCGCCCCGCTGTTGCGCGTGCTCCGAGGCCCGCTTGAATATACTGTGCGTTCGGATTGTTGGCTAAATAGCCAACAACTTTTCCGGTGGTATTGGTTAATGCTGTAACCGCGCTCGCCGTGCCTTGAACGCCGTTGGGGTTGATGATCGTGCGATCACCTGCGCCATCGCCGTTCAGGTTTGAATCAATGCCGCTAAGCGCGGTCACAGGTTGTCCGGCTTCATAAGTGTAAGTTCCCGCCAGACTGAATCCACCGAAGACGGTCTTCACAAAATGATTAGAATTTTTTGTAAAAAACGGAATGTCATAGATACCGGAAACAGAAAGGCGGTGGCGATGATCAAGCAGTGAGTTCGCTCTTTCGGCGCGCATGTTTTGCCAATCCTGCGCACGACGCGGAGACAGGACGGTGCTGAAAACTTCAGCCGTCGAATCGTCAATGTTATGACTCCAGGTATACGCAACATTCGCTAAAAACCCGCGATTGAAGCGACGTGTTAACTGCGAAGAAAATGCGTGGTAGGACGAATTTCCATTCGGCAGGAACGCAATAATATTGTTGCCCGTGAATCCGGCTGCCTGGTAGGCCGGAACAAACCGTGAACGTGCGTTGAGGTCATCACGAGTAAGTGTTAAAGCATCCAGTTGTGCCTGCGTCGGCCTGGCAAAATAGGTTGGCAGAAAACTGGTATCAGTAATTCTGGGCTGAATGTTCAAGCGGCTTTGGGTTGACAGATGAACCCCGCGCGTTCCCAGGTAGCGCAGCTCTAACGACCAGTTCGTTTGGAATTGACGCTGATAACTTAAGCTGTAAGAAATCGCGTACGGAATTTTTTGATTGGCAATCCACGCACTGGTCGCAGATCGTGTTTGTGCGGCAGTCGCGTTAGCTGCCGGTGGCGTGTTGGGGATTCCGCCTTTCGCTAAAAAATTGGTGGAATCTGGCGTCAGCGGAGCGTCAACCGTAATCTGCGATTGGGGCGGACTTGAGAGGATGTAAAGATTGTCTACGAGTACATCGTAAGCCATTGAAAAGCCAGCTCTGATTGAACTTTTCCCGCCACTGCCAAAAATTTTTCCTAACAAACCTAAATCATAATTGGGCGAATACGCTAAGCCAATGCGTGGCCCGAAATTCTTTTTCTGCGCAGTTGGCTTTCCGAATTCAATCAAGCCGGGAGCGTTGGAAATTGCGTTTTTGGTTTGCAATCCAGCTCCGAAGGGAACTTGTTGATACGAATAATTGACGCCGAGATTCAAGGTGATATTGGAGCGAACGCGCCATTCATCCTGTGCGAAACCGAAGAAGACAATTTGATCGCCGTAATATTTTGAGGCGCCGACATTTCGCTGTGATAAAAAATCTGGATTGATGTCGCGCAGGAAGCGATCTGTGGCGCTGTACTGATAATCTCCGCGTGAACGTTGGACGAAAGTTTGCGGCGAAATTGACTTGCGAATATCTCCGCCAAATTTCAGCGAATGATTGCCCGCCAGATAGGAAAGGTTATTGGATAACTGATAGTTGTTCTCAATGTTATCCTGTGGAGAATTCGGGTCAGGCCCGATGTCTATGCCTAAATCCTTCAGCCCTAAATTCGGGAATGAATCAAAGCCCGTGAGTGGAAATTTAATGTCCGGCGCAGGCGTATTATTTAAGTACCGACGATAAGCAATGCGTGTTTCATTCGTGAGCTTCGGCGTAAATGAATGAATCAACGTGTATGAAAATAATCGTCCATCAACGGGCGATAAATTGAAAAATACAGGTAACGTTGCATTGTTATTAATGGAGCGAAGTTGATTGTAAATAAAACGTGAATGATGCTGTGTTTTTTCGCTCTGCGAGTAATCAAGGTTGAGGACAAAATTGCGCTGATTTGTCCAGTTTGGCGCGTCAAAAGAAACATTGCCGACCGGGATTTGTGCTCCGGCAACGGCGATAGTTCCTGCATCATTTTTTGGCGCAACGGGCACAAATTGTTTGAAGATGGCGAGGTTTGGTTGCGAGAGTCCCGCGAGTTTATCAAGCGCCGCAAATCCTGCCGCAGTTGGCGAAGTCAATCCCGCCGGAGCCGCTGCGTTGCCGATACCTAATCCTTCATAGCTCACAAAGAAAAATAATTTATCTCTGCCGCTGTAATATGGTTTTCCACCTTCGCCGAAGCGAGGAAGAATTAATGGCCCGCCGACGTTCCCGCCGTAGCGGGCAAAATCATAACGCGGCATAAAAGATGTGCCTGGGATATTTTCCTGCCTGACTACACCCGCATTTTTTTGCGCCGTGTCGAGGGCATTCAAATAACGATTGCGGAAAAATCCGTAGGTTGCGCCGTGAAATTCGTTGGAGCCGCTTTTGGAGGCGATGATGAATTGTCCGCCAGTTGAGCGGGCAAATTCCGCCGAAAATTGATTCGTCAGCACTGAGAATTCTGAAACCGTTTCCGGCGAAACATACACTGCCGGGCCGGAAACACTTTTTTGATTGTTATCAATTCCATCCACGATGAAATTATTATTGCGCGGACGCTGACCGCCGACTGACCCGCCAGTGCCCAGGCCGAGGCCGCCGCTGCTGGTCACATTCGCCGAAAGTAACGCTAAGTTATAAATACCGGAACTTGCGGAGTTCGCCGTTGTAATAGATGTTTGAGGGAGTTCCACTACCTGACGAGTATTGAAAGATTTTGAGAGGTTGGTCGTGGTCGTTTGCACCAGCTCTGCGCCTTCGGCGGAAACCTCGACAGTTTCACTCTGAATGCCAACTTGTAAGTTCGCGGAGACATCAGTGGTTTGATTCAGTACGACACGGACATCATTGAGCGTTAATTTTTTAAAGCTGGGAACTTCGATAGTGAGTTGATATTCGCCGACGAGCAGATTGCCAAACCTGAACTCGCCATCGCTGGATGATTGAGAAGTAAAGGTGTTACTGGTCTTTTTATCAGTAATTGTGACCTTTGCATTTGGGATGATCGCGCCGGCGGGGTCTTTCACTACCCCACGCACATTGCCCGTTGTTTGTTGCCCGAAAGCGCCGAGGGAAGAAAAAATGAACACCAAAAGTAAACTTAACAACTGCGTCTTTGGTTGAAATGTCTTCATAGTAAAACTCCTTAATTTGAAATAGCTGCACCTGACGAGACCCGTCAGCCTTTGCTGCTGGCAAAGGATGTGCCTTTCATTTTTTGTAAAGAACAAAACGCTGAATTTAAAAGGCTTAATATGTATTTAGGAAAAATTATGTTGCGCTTAAGCGGCAAAATAAAAACAGGACTTTATAAAAAATAAGTTGGCGTGGAAATGAAATCTTATTTTTTATGATTTCAGCGAAGGTTTGAAAGAGCAGCAGGTCAAAATATATTCTGTCCTGCTGCGGTAATTCGCTTGATCAGTGCTTGACCGGCACAGCACAACGCCGTATTGATACCATATGGAAACCCAACCTCCGTTACTAAAGCCCGGGCTGAAATGGAGCATCATTTTTCTCTGCTGGACAGGGTTTGCGCTTTTCTTTGCCTATCAGATTTATCTCTATCAATTTAGAACCGCGCATCAAATTGAATGGCTGAATCCGCTGCTCACGTGTCTCTGCTGGGCGTATGTGTGGTTTGGCGTAACGCCGTTAATTCTGGCTGTCGTCAATCGGCTGCCATTTCAGCGCCAGCATCCTTTTCGGGCAGTGATCTTACATTCATTGGCCGCCGCTATTATTTTTAGCCTCAACTCGGCACTTTATGTTCCCTTGCTGAGAGTAGTTGTCGGCGCTGGTGCTGCGCCCCGTCCACTGCTGGCAGAAATTTGGCATGTTATCCTGACTGAGCTACATATCGGGATGGTCATTTACTGGTTGATTTTCGGCATCACGCAGGGGTTGGATTATTACCTCCGATATCGCGCTGGAGAATTGCACGCGGCAAACCTGGAAACGCGATTGATGCAGGCACAACTCAATGCGCTGCGCATGCAATTGCACCCGCACTTTCTTTTCAATACGCTCAACAGTATTTCGGTCTTGATGCGCAAAGATGTTGACGCGGCGGATCGCATGCTGCTCCAACTCAGCACGCTTTTGCGCGTTACACTCGCTGGCAATACGGCGCACGAAATCAGGCTGGAGCAGGAGCTGGAAATCCTGGAATGCTATTTGGAAATTGAAAAAATACGATTTCAAGATCGCCTGACAGTGAAGATGCAAATTGATCCTGCCGCATTGGCTGCACTCGTGCCGCAACTTATCCTGCAACCACTCGTGGAAAACGCCATCCGGCATGGCATTGCAGAAAGCGAAAAAGGCGGCATCATTGAGATTCGCGCCGAACGGCAAAACGGAACGGTGCATTTGCAAGTGCGTGATAATGGCTCAGGGCTGAAGTTGGCCGCGCAAAATTTTAGCGTAGGCGTGGGGTTATCAAATTCGCGTTCACGGCTGGAATATTTGTACGGTTCCGCTAGTCACTTTGAAGTACGCAATGCTGAAGACGGTGGCGTAATCGTGGCGGCATCGTTGCCCTTTCATACCGAAACTACTATCGAAGTCGAGGCGAAAAAATAATCGCGTATGGAAAAGATTCGAGTCCTGATTGTTGATGATGAACCGCTGGCACGCGAAGGTATTCTGATGCGACTTGCGTTAGAGCCAGACATCGAAGTCATTGGCGAATGCGGCAATGGACGCGAAGCCGTGGCAGCGATCCAGCGCGAAGTTCCTGATCTCGTGTTTCTTGATATTCAAATGCCTCGCATGGATGGCTTCGCAGTGATTGAAGCTGTCGGCGCGAAACATCTGGCGCACGTTATTTTTGTTACTGCCTACGATGAACATGCCCTACGCGCTTTTGAATTTCATGCGTTAGATTATTTGCTCAAGCCAATTGATGGCGCACGTTTTCATGAAGCGCTCATTCGTGCGCGTGCGCGTATTCATGGACAAAATCTGGCCGCGCTGGCCTCCCAATTAGAGCAAATGATGACCGCGCTGAAAGGCGAAAAAAATTATCTCGAACGATTGGCGATCAAATCCGCCGAACGCATTCTGTTTCTTGGCGTGGACGAAATAGACTGGATTAAGGCTGCCGACAATTATGTGCAGGTTCATGTCGGACAAGCTTCACATCTTTTGTTTGCCACAATGAGCGGCTTGGAAAGCAAGCTTAATCCACAACAATTTCTGCGTATTCATCGCTCAATTATCGTGAATCTAAAGCGCATCAAAGATCTGCAACCGATGTTTCATGGCGAATATCGCGTCATCCTGCAAGACGACACGCAACTGACTTCCGGGCGCAGTTACAACAAAAATCTTCAGAAACTTATGAGCAATCTTTAGTGCCTGAAAATAGTGTTGACGTTTTACCCGATAGCTAAGCCGCTTTGCCACGCAATACCTCCGGCTGACCAAAAAACTATTTTCACATTTGCGACTTTTGTATAGTGTTTCATTCTATCTATCAATGTTTTCAATTCGACAACAACCTGTGTCACGCAGATTTTATCTAAGGAAATAACACTATGCAGAAAGAGACAAAAAAACTAAATTCGCTTATCGGGCAAAGAGGAATTCGCTTCATTGTTTTTGCCACCGTCATTTTGACCAGCAGCCTGTTTTTATGGGCGCAAACCGAGAAGTCCGCAGCTTATCCGGCAGTTTCTTATCCCAAGGGCTACCGCGATTGGACGCATGTGAAGAGCAATTTGATTGGCCCGACGCACGCGGCATATAAACAAATCGGCGGCTACCAGCACGTCTATGCGAATAAAAAAGGAATGGAAGGCTACCGCATGGGTCGCTTCCCTGAAGGCACAATTCTTGTGTATGATTTTCTGGAAGGGAAAGAGACCGCATCAGGATCAACCATTGAAGGTCCGCGCCGCTTTACCAGCGTGATGGTGAAAGATGCCAAACGCTATGCCGCGACAGGTGGCTGGGGTTACGAAGAATTTCGCGGCGACAGTCAAACAGATCGGATGATCGCTGCCGAGGCAGCTACCAAATGTTTTGCTTGTCATACAAAGCAAAAAGAAAATGATTTCGTATTTAGCAAATATCGTAATTGAATCGAGGCGAGATTCAATGCACGTTCATTGATCGAAATACCTGAAGGTGGATGAGCTGGCAAAAAAGCACAATGAAGCATAACGTTAAGTTTGGCCCTTTGTGGCGCCGATAAATATGATCGAAATTAACGAAGTGATTGATGGAGCCGAGATCGCCATCGTGCGCACACTCCTGCTGGAGTATCAGCAGGAGTTGGACATAGACCTTTGTTTTCAAGGCTTCGCGGCAGAACTTGAGACACTGCCAGGTGAGTATGCACCTCCCGGCGGTCGCCTCTTACTGGCGTATTACGATGGTGAAATTGCCGGATGTGCAGCACTGCGACCCTTGAGGATTGATACGGGGGAGATGAAGCGACTCTACGTGCGCCCGCCGTATCGGTCAGCCGGCGTGGGTCGGCAACTCGCGGAGCGCGTGATCGCCGAGGGGCGGGCCGTGGGCTACCAGCGGATATTTCTCGACACGCTGCCGACAATGGAAGGCGCACAAAAGCTTTATGAAAGCCTCGGGTTCAAGCAGATTGCGGCCTATCGTCACAACCCGATAGCGGGTACGCAGTTTCTCGTGCTGGAGCTATCAGAGGGCCAAATTTTTCATCAGTAAACAAAATCAAACTGGAATAAGTGAAGGGAGTGCGTAATTCAGAGAGTTCCAAATCAGGCTCCGTAGGAACTACATGTTTATAGCCATTTTCTGCTACACACCAACATTATGAAAAGAATTCGCTCCATTGATTTTGTCAGAGGCCTGGTGATGATCATTATGGCCCTGGACCACACGCGTGATTTGCTGCACGTTAGTTCACTAACACAAAGCCCGACAGATTTGGCGACCACTAATCCAGGGCTGTTTTTTACGCGCTGGATTACGCATTTCTGCGCCCCGGTTTTTGTCTTTTTAGCCGGAACGTCGGCGTATCTCTCTTACAAAAAACAAAACGATCCTGGAACCACGCGGCGGTTTTTATTGCAGCGCGGAATTTGGCTGATCGTGCTGGAATTTACGCTGGTGAATTTTGCGATCTGGTTTGATTTGCAATTCCGCACCATAACTTTTCAAGTGATCGCCGCCATTGGGTTGAGCTTTATTTTACTGGTGTTGTGCTTGAAATTTTCTACGAAAACTATCGGAGTCATCGGAGCAATAATTATTTTCGCCCACGACCTGTTGCCGCTCATTCCCTTCAGCAAAGACTCCACCCTGAAAGCTGTTCTGTCACCGTTATTCACTCTCACTGTATTTCCGCTTCCTCCGCATTTCACTTTGCTGATTAGTTATCCGCCGATTCCCTGGCTGGGGATTTTGCTGACAGGTTTTGCCGCCGGAAAGCTGTTTGAATTGCCGGAAGCGGAAAGAAAAAAGACTTTTCTAAACATCGGGCTGGCGGCTTTAGCCCTCTTTGCTGTGCTTCGCCTGAGCAATTTTTATGGTGATCCCGCAAAATGGTCAGGGCAGAAAAATAGCCTTTACACGTTCTTGTCTTTTCTTAATATCTCCAAATATCCGCCCTCGCTTTTGTTTACGCTGATGACGTTGGGCGCAATGTTTATCGTACTCTCATTCGCTGAAGATATAAAAATTTTTAGTAAGATTTTTATTACTTACGGCGAAGTCCCATTGTTTTATTTCATCGTCCATTTTTACGTGATTCATCTTTTGATGTTTGTGATGGTGTTTTTACAGGGCTATCGGTGGGCAGATATGACCTTCGGATTCAATTTCGGGCGACCCAAAACAGGCAGCGGAGTAGAACTCCGGGCAATTTATCTGACCTGGCTGGGAGTGGTCGCCTTTATGTACCCGTTGTGCAAATGGTACGGAAATTACAAAGTCACCCACCGCGAAAATAAATGGCTCAGGTTTTTGTAAAGTTAAAGTTGGAACGAAGTACGTCTCAGGTCAAATTCTCAGGCAGCATATTTCCTGCGTCACCGGGTCTTAGCGCCCGGAAAAATTTCTTTCCCGGCTGGAAATGATTTGAACTTTTTGCTAATTACTGCCGTTAGTAATAGCGAATCGTATAATTCTTAATGTTACGCTGATGATGGCACGTTCCCGACGTGTCTGAATATTTTTTACAACCCGTTATCCCTGAAACTTCAGGCTCAGGCCTGGATTAATTTGTTATTTATTAGCAATGCGGTAGCCACCATGGAAAATCTAACCAAACCAATCTATCACTTCGACGAATTTCAACTGGATGTTAGTGAACGCCAGCTCTTTCGTCAGGGGGAAGTTGTTTCTGTCCCGCCCAAGGTTTTCGATACGCTGGTGGTGTTAATCGAAAATAGAGGACGGCTCCTGGAAAAAGATTTTTTGATGAATCAGATTTGGCCGGAATCTTTTGTTGAGGAGAGTTGCCTGACGCAATACATTTTTCAGTTGCGGAAAGCTTTGGGCGAAGACAGCCATGGCATTCGCTATATCGAAACGGTTCCCAAACGCGGCTATCGGTTTGTCGCGCAATTAAAAGATTCAGTTGCTCCCTCCGAAAATGATCATCAGACACAAAATCATTGTATGAATGGCGCAACTGATGTAGCAGGCAATAATAATGATGAATTTTTTCGCCCGCAACATTTCGTTACACCCCAAACTTTCCCCATGCAATCGGTGGCTGGGGCCAATCATTCGGCGGCTGGAAAATACACGGTTCAGATTCTGGCTGTTTGCTTAATCATTGGCGTCATCGGCTATTTTCTGAAATCCTTCACGACCGCCACGCTGTCAGATAACCAGCTCAAAATTACGAAGCTGACCACCAATGGAAAGACCGTCAATCCGGCGCTTTCACCGGATGGCAAATATGTCGCCTTTGTGCAGGATGAAATTGGCAGGCAAAGTATCTGGGTGCGGCAGGTTGAAACGACCAGTAATATGCAGGTCGTGAGTGCCGCTGAAGTGGATTATCAGGGGCTGACATTTTCACCTGATGGCAACTATCTTTTCTATGTCGTTTATCAGCGCCCCAAACACGTGGCGCTCCTGTATCGCGTCCCGCTGCTGGGTGGAACAGCCACAAAAATTCTGGAAGACATAGACAGTGCGGTCACCTTTTCGCCTGATGGAACTCAGCTTGCTTTCGCCCGCCAATATCCCGGCAACATGGAAACCGCGATTGTGATTGCGAATGCTGACGGGAAAGCGGAGCGCATTTTATCCCGGACAAAGATGCCTGATGCCTACGCGCTTGATGGCCCCTCATGGTCGCCAGATGGCAGAATCATTGCTACTCCGGCTTCCAGTGCTGGTACGGGCGGGAACAGCATGACCATCATTGGTTTGCTGGTTGAGAGTGGCAGGCAACTTAGTTTGTCAGGTCAGAAGTGGGCCAAAATCGGGCAGGTTGCGTGGCGGAAAGATAATACCGGTTTACTGGCAGTTGCCCGGCAACAGGACTCCGCCGTCCTGGCCGATCAGGTTTGGCTCTTACCTTATCCAACGGGTACGCCGCGCCGGATCACCAATGATTTGGGCAATTATAATGGGCTGAGCCTGGACGCCAACGCTGATAAATTAGTGACGACACAATCTATTAAAATTTCTAATCTCTGGGTAGTGCCTGATGGTGAGGCAAGTGCGGCGAGTCAAATTGCCAATGTTGGCATTGATAATTTCAGTGAGCGCCTCGGCTTAACCTGGATGACCAGCAATCAGTTGGTTTATGGCTCTCGTGCGAGTGGCAATCTTGATCTTTGGGCGATGAATTCGGATGGTACGAATGCGCGGCAATTAACCATGGAAAGCTCCGCTGATGCTCAGCCTGCGGTTTCATCAGATGGTCGGTATATTGCTTATATTTCCAATCGCAATGGCGAGTTCAATCTCTGGCGGATGAGTTCTGATGGCGCCAATCAGGTGATGATCACAAACGGTAAGGCCGTTCATTCACCAGGTTATTCACCGGATGGTCAGTGGATTGTTTATGCCACAAAACAAGCTGGCGACCCGGTACTCTGGAAAATTCCCGCCACGGGTGGACAACCGATTCAATTAACTTGTGAGACCTCGACCAGGCCGGCAGTTTCGCCTGACAATAAATTGGTTGGACATCTGCATATGGATCAAAAAACATATCAAATGAAATTGGCCGTTGTCGCAATGAATGGGGATGAAAAGGTGACGATGTTCGATACGACGATCCCGGAACCATATATTGTCAATTGGAGTCCCGACGGGAAAATGTTGACTTACGTTGACACGCGCAATGGCGTCTCAAATATCTGGGGCCAGCCGCTTGACGGGAAAGCGCCAAAGCAACTGACCAAATTTCAATCTGACCATATCTACCGCTTTGCCTGGTCACCAGACGGAAAAAAGCTGGCCTGTGAGCGCGGCTTTTATCTTAATGATGTTGTGCTGATCAGTGATTTCAATTCTTAAGAAGAAGCTGGATGTTAGAGGTTAGATGTGAGACCCTAGCTGATGACCTGACATCCAGCCGCTAATCCCTAACAACTTCCTCTTCATTTCAAAATAATAATTACTTAAGCAAAACTACAAGATATTAAGCCAGTCGTTTCAGTACCTTCCGGGTGTTCATAAACATCCAGGGAGGTACAAAATGTTTAGAATTAATTCGCAGGATGAAATCGTTAGAGCGTTGCTCTCATTGCTCTTTATCAGCGTCATCACGCAAATTGCCGAAGCTGAAAAACCAGCACCGATTGAAGCGATTGAATATCGTGGCGGCATTAGAAACAGTACCGGTCAATATCGTTTAGAACGTAAACAACAGGACATATTACTGGCAGGTTTACGGGAAAAGTCGGGTTTTGCTGAGCTTGATTTTGCTGAGTCAGGGTATTTGAAAATCGGTAATCAGGATAATTTTGCGGGTGGTTCCAGTGCTGCTCGTAAGTTGCTGGTCGCTGCCACAGCGTCCCCTATCTTATTCAATCTGGAAAACCACAATCATTCCAGTGAGGTAAGTTTTGCCCGCTTAGCGAAAAGCATTATCTATCGCAACATGATCACAAAAGCAGAGATAGAGGTGCGACCGCTGGTGATTGATTTTTCAGATTACTCTCAACTTCTGGGCGATAAGGATGTGATGCGGTCGTTTGATGTCGGAATTACTGTCTTGCACGAATTAGTACATGGCGTTTATGGGTTGCAGGATGCTGTTGATGACAGCAATGAAATTGGTGAATGTGAAAATCTGGTGAATACTATTCGACGGGATTTAGGCTTACCCGAACGTCAAAGTTACATAGCTCGTTTATCCGCCTCCAATCCACGCCCTGGTTTTTTGACCAGACGAGCAGAACTTCAGTTCCTGCGGACGAAAGAAAAGGATGGGCGGCTCAAAACGGAGCGGGAAATCCTTAGCTGGGATGCCGAAAAAGTTGGTTTGCTGATAGCAGAGCATCAATTATTGTCCGCAAAATCAAACCGGAAAGGCCTGAAAACTACGACTGGCCTGCATTGATTCCACGCAGGAATTGCAGCAGCTAAGAATGGCGGGGTAGCGAGCGCCACGTGCCTGAAAACAGTGCTTGTTACTCCTCGTAAGACTGACCTGTTCTTCACCTCTTTGCGCCCTGGCGGAAAGCCAAATATAATTTCAAATCATGACAATACTACTACGCTTCTCGCTCCCGATTTTCATTTTGATCATCATCACTTCTGTTGTGTCGGCGCAAGCGCAAAAAACTTCTCCCGCCTTACAATCATTAGTTGAAGCTGAACGGTCATTCGCTAAAACCTCTGTCATTAAGGGCCAGCGCGAAGCCTTTATCGAATATTTTGCGGCTGATGGAATTAACTTCACGCCGCATCCGACCAATACAAAGGAGGCGTTGAGCAAGCGCCCGCCGACTCCAACCCCGCAACCATTTATCCTGAACTGGCAACCTGTCTTTGGCGATATTTCTGCGGCGGGCGATTTAGGCTTTACGACCGGGCCGTATACCTTGATTGATAATTCGCCGATGAAGCACCCTACGGGAAACGGGATGTATTTTTCTATCTGGAAAAAACGAGCCGATAAAACCTGGCAGGTGGTCGTAGACTTTGGTGTTTCCACACCGCAAGCCGTTGCGCCGTTGACGACAGCTTTTACACCGGCAATTCATCCAACTACTGCCAAAACAAAAGTTGATGCTGATTCTTTATTGTTACTTGAAGGACAATATTCACAGGCACGAAAACAATTTGGCTGGCAGCAAACATTTGAAAAATATTTCAGCAGCGATGCGCGTTATTACCTGCCGAATACCATGCCATTAATTGGGAAAGACGCAATTCGGACTTATACGGGAAATGATCAAACGAAGATTGATTATGTTCCAATGAAAGCTGACATCGCTGCCAGTGGCGATTTAGGTTATGTTTATGGCAGCTTTGATGGGCGGCTGGAAAAAGGTTACTACTTACATGTTTGGCGCAGGAATAATTCAGGCCAATACGAAATTGTGACGGAAATTTACAATTTTTTACCTCAGGAAAAAAAGGTAAGTCTGCAACCGCGTCCCGAAGATGTCAGTTCAATTGATGGCATTATCAAAGCTTTTTACGAAGTGATTTCGGGGCCTGCCGGACAACCGCGTCAATGGGAGCGTGATAGTACGTTATACGTTCCCGGCGTCCGATTTATTGCCCTCAGTAGCAAAGACGGAAAAGTAAAGGCTACCGTGATGGAGCATGAGAAATATATCAAGGCGAGTAATGATGTGATGGTGAAGGAAGGATTTTTTGAGCAGGAACTACACCGCACGACGCACCAGTTCGGCAACATCGCGCAGGTCTTCAGCACGTATCAGGAAAAGTTAAAACCGGATGGCGCAGTGATCGGGCGCGGCATTAATAGTCTTGAACTTTATTTTGATGGCACGCGCTGGTGGATTTCGGCTGTGACCTGGCAGGATGAAAGCGCCGCCAACCCAATCCCCAAAGATTATCTTGCGCATTGAATCTGTTCAGTCGAAAAGCAATGATGTCCGACAATGCTGCCAGCTTGTCGGAAAACTTTCGCTGTCACAGTTGTTTCAGAAGGCTCTTTCCTCGTCAGGCGTTCGACAATGCTGCCAGCTTGTCGGCGGATTGACGGCACCACATTTTCATTGGTGTACGGACTGATGTGTCTGATGGCCTGGGCAATATTGGTAATTTGTCGGGCCGGAACTTTTTCAGGCGTAATAATAGAACAGGAATTTCGGAGTCCCAGCCCTCTTATTATTTTTGTTCTTTCACCAGAATAATATCGTTTACTGTCATGCCGCGTTCAAGCGCCAGTTGTTTGCCGTCGGTGGACCAGCCGAAACGATAAATTAACTCATCTGTATATTTGGTGATTTGTTGCGCTTCACCGCCCCTGATCGGTTGTTTCCAAATGTTCCCGATCCCGTTAATAATTCCGATAAAAGTGATCGCCTGGCCGTCGGGCGTCCAGCGCAGTTGATTAAATTTGGGCATGTTTTTCAACGCAAAAAATCTGATGAGCTGACCATCCGTGAAAGAAAGCAGCGCGAGCTTCCGGCGATTATCGGCTGGATCAACCATCATACAGGCGATGATTTGACCGTCGGGAGAGACAGTGGCTGCCCAGACAGCCTGTGCGGTAATCCTGATTGGCGCTCCGCCCTCAATTGAAATTTTCCACAAGGATTTTGTTTCCTGTGTTTCCTCGGAATAAATTACCCACTGACCATCCGGCGTAATACTGGCTTCGGCTTCACCGCGCCCTTTGGTGATTTGTTGCGAGTTGCTGCCATCGGGACTCATCTTCCAAAGATGCGGAACGCCATCACGATAGGAAGAATAAACTACTATATTGCCATCGGCTGAAAGCGAAGGTGCGAGGTCTGAAAATGGGTCAGTCGTTAATTGTCGTTGATTTTTCCCCTCTTTATCCATCACCCAGAGATCCGTATTTCCGCTGGCCTGCGTGCCATAAATCAGCTTATTATCCGGCGTCCAGATCAGGCCTAAAAACTCGCTGTAGCTGTCACCGATCCCGGACGTAATGGGGGTTGCTCTGGCACTGTCTCCGTTGGGCAAAACCCAGATACGAGAGAGGCG
Source organism: Blastocatellia bacterium (assembly GCA_031371805.1). Lineage (GTDB taxonomy): Bacteria > Acidobacteriota > Blastocatellia > RBC074 > RBC074 > JAFDVL01. Next base: position 20,566 of record JANMKB010000037.1, read on the forward strand.
TGTGGCTTGCACCGTCACCAGCGAGGTCGCATTTGAGGCGAGGCTCAGCCCACTATAATTATTAATATCTTTCGTGATTTTACGGGTTTCACCTTTGGGATGTGAGAGATACCAAACCTGATCCGAGATTACTTTAGAGCTTAAGTTCCAGGCATTGGCAATTAATCCGCTGCCGTCATCCAGCCACGCAACCTGACCAACCCAGTGCCATTTTTCATCGTTAAGCAGCGTTTCTGTGCCATTTTCAGCATTAAACCCGGCGACCTGAAAAAAACTTTCCTCGGCAACTTTATTGAAGATTGCACAAGCAATTATTTTGCCATCCGGCGACCACGCGGGGCCGTCAGGTGAGGAGAAATTTTCCGGCTGTTTCCGAATTTTCAATTTACGAATCGCTGCACCATCGGCATTTGCTACCATCAGAACGCTTTCTTTCTCAGCCAGATAGTTTCTGAGGAAGGCGATGCGTTTTCCATCCGGCGCGATGGTGATATGGCTGTCTACGTCTTCGATGATTTTTCGCGGCGTCCCTCCCAGCGAAGGAATTTGATACAGCACACCAATTTGAGTGGCACTATCATTGGGATTTTTTTCATACCGCACAAAATAGATTTGTGTCCCATCCGGGGAAAAAGTCGGTCGCAGGTAATGGGTTTGATCGGGCGGAATAATCTGGACGTTGCTGGTGGTTGCGGTTTGTCGCAACCAGAGGCTTTCATTGGCAGCTTCCCTGACGATATACGAAACATATTTTCCATCCGGTGAAATTGCTGCTACGGGCACGCGTCCATTCGTGGTCAATCGGCCAATGCTAAGATCCTGAAAAGGCGCAGAATTTTTGGCGAAGAAGAATCTTTTGCCGGCCAGAAACGCTGTGCCAATTAAGCCCAGCGTAAACAAAATGATAATTGGGATGACATAAGTTTTGCGCTGGAGCCGGGGTTTGGCGACGGCCTGTGGCGGTGGCTGGTCAGAAATAAGATTTTCAGAGAAAGGCTGCTCGCTAACGACTGGCTGCGGAGTGCTGGCAAGCGGAAATTCAAATTCCTCTTCGACCACGATTTTGGTATCAGTACGCTCATGGATCAGAATTTCATCGTAATCGGAATGGATTTCCCTGACCTCAGCTACGAACCGATAACCTCGACGCGGAACAGTTTCGATAAAGGACTGGCTGTTCCCATTTTCACCCAGCGCCTTGCGCAATTGGGAAATATAAGTGGTCAGGTTACTTTCTTCGACCACTGTATCAGGCCACAGTTTTTCGAGCAGCACTTCTTTTTCCAACAGGTGTCCGCTGTTTTCAACCAGTACCTGAAGGGTATCAAAGACCTTCGGAGCCAACTGAATCGGCTTCCCTTCGCAGGTTAACAGACGCTCGGTGACGTTCAGCGAGAAAGAACCAAATTCGTATAAGTGCCTGACAGGCTTACGCATAACCATCTTAAGAACTCCTTGAGAATTTCTTGATGCAATTTCAAGCTGAAATTCAGGACATCAACCGCAATATATTCGTACTCTCGTGGCGTAGCGTAATCAGTGCTGCAAGCTAAACGTTAAAATCTAATCGTAAGTTCGATTCTAACCTGAAATTTGTAAGATTGGTACGCTACTTCGGTTCGTGGGGATACGAAAAAAACGGAAGCAGTCTTTCCTTAAATTATTTTTCATCTTAGGGAGGGGCGACAAAGTGGTTTTCGGGTTCTTCACTGCAATTGGCTGAGGCGCAGATTTTTGAGTTGGTTTTGCCGCTACAACAGCTTTTTAATCTGCGCCCCGGTCACTAGCCCCAGGCAACAGCAACTTTCATGAAGGGGCAATTGGATGAAGACAACCAGAAGAATAGAAATTGTGACGGTGACAGAAAAAATTGTCGTCCTCCGCAATCCCCCGCACCAGACTTATTTTTGGTGCGAAAAATGTTTACGTGAATCCCGCCTGCTAACTCCGGAAGAAGCGGCAGCGATTTTGCGGGTTGGCCTTCGCCATATTTATCGCTGGGTTGAGAGCGAGGAAGTTCACTTTATTGAACCTGGCGGCGGCAAACTTTATGTTTGCCTGCATTCGGTCACGGCAAAAACTTAACTCTTAAAAAATCAAATGAGGTAATTATTCGATGCAAAGCAGTACCACATCAGTCTTGAATTATCTTGCGGAAGATCATCACGTACTGGAAGAATCAATCGGTAATCGGATTGGTGTCTTAAAGGATTTAGCTCAAAATTTGATTGGCGAAGTTGAAGCGCTCCAATCCACCAAATTCCTGGACATCAGTCAGGGCATTAATATTTACGATGAGGTCAGAACCTACGAAACCGCCCTGATTCGCCGCGCGTTGCGGCTGACCGGTGGCAATCAGAAAAAAGCTGCGCAGTTATTGGGACTATTGCCTTCGACGCTCAACGACAAAATTAAACGTTATCAAATCCAAGCATAAGTGAGGGAGCAACCAATATGTCAGCCTTAACCAGTCAAAATTTTACGGCGGTTAGCTTGGCTCGGACTAACCCTAATCCGTTGGCACAACCAGAAAATATCCGGCTGGTTCCATCGTTCCAAGCCACGACGAGGCCAGCCCTGCCATCCGAACCGGCACGGGACAGCCTGCCGCTTTCAGCTACGCCCAATGATTTACGTGATGTCATTCGCTTTCTCAAGTTAAGACCGGCGGGTATTTCCATCGTCGAGGCGTTAGACGAAGTCAAAAAACGGTTACTTGATCCCGTAAAGATTGCCACGTATGAGCAGTGGGGTGTTATTTCGCGCCAGGGAGACTGGCTGAAACTCAGCGCGTTAGGGTGGGAGTTTTCGCGCAAACTGGCGCACGAAGCTGATCTGTTTCGGACGATTCTGGATCGCTTTGCATCTTATCGCACGATGCTGGAACAGTCCCATCAGCAGCGCCTCTCACTCATCACGCACGATGATGTCGTCAAATATTGGCGCGTTCATTTTTTGTACCTGCTGGATTTACAAAACCCGAAAAACGTTGCATCAAATGTCGTTTGTTTTTTGCATTTATGTCAGGCCGCCGAACTGGGGACACTGACCATCGGGAAGCGCGGTCAACCAGCCCGATTAAGAGTTGAGTTTGAGGAACTGGAAGCATATTTACATTCTTCGCGGCTGGAAATTACTGCCGACGGAGCAGCGGCTGAACAGTTAACTGTCCGCCGGCAAATACCCCCATCCAGGCCAGCTTCAAGTCGGGCAAAAATTCGCCTGTACCTGTCCTTGCAGGAAAATTCCGAGGACTTTATTCAGCTTCATGCTTTGCTGGAAATGCTGGGCTTTGCCGGGGAAATAATCGAACGGCAGAAGCAAAGCAATGTACCGTTGGCAGAAAAGAATTTTGACACGCTGCGGAATTGTGAAGCGGGTTTGATCGTTATTACGGAAGCTGATTGTGTCAGGAGCAGCGCAGGGGAATATACTCTGACGCCTGAAATTCAAATGGAAATCAGCGCGGCTTATTTGTTTTTTAATCGGCGGGTGATTTTGTTACGCGAGAGTGAAATTCAAATCCCTGCCTACTGGCAAAATATTTTGTCCTGCGAGCTTGAACATGGTCAACTTGACTGGAGCAAAGGAATTGAATTAACCAAAGCCCTGCTTAGTCTTAACCCATTGTCGTAGCACAAGGTAGTAAGTTTCGCGTTTCGGGTTTTGCGTTTCGGGGGAACCAGCGAACCCCGGAACGCGAAACTCACAACACGAAACCCGAATCTAATATGAAAATTTCAAATCAGGTATTTTACTTTGTTACCCTGGCAATCCTTTTCGTTGTGCTGCCAGGCTTTTCACAAGCCGTTATTTCTGCCAGCGAAGCGGATTCGTTTTACCAGAAAAAGGATTGGGGCAATGCCGCCTCAGCCTATCAAAAGCTGACTGAGCAGGAACCCGCCAACCCTCGTAACTGGTATCACCTGGGAGTTACCCTGCATTCACAAAATAAATTTGAGGCGGCAATCGCGGCGTATCAAAAAGCGGAAAGCATCTCGCACGCACCCGCCGCGATGTATAACCTGGCCTGTTCGTAGGCACGCCTGAACAACAAAGACAAGGCTTTTGCGTGGCTGGATCAAGCCGCGACCCTAGGGTACCCACAAATCAAACAATTTCAAGCTGACACTGACTTGGTGAGCCTGCGTGATGATCCGCGTTTTCAGGCATTAGCCAAAAAGGTCGAGCGTATTAACAAGCCCTGCGCTTTTTTGCCCGAAGCGCGGCAGTTTGATTTCTGGCTTGGCGATTGGGATGTCAAAGGAATAAATGGTCAGCCCGCCGGAACCAACAGCGTGCAACAAATTCTGGGCGATTGCGTACTTTATGAAAATTGGACGGATATGGTTGGGAACAGTGGCAAGAGTATCAATGTTTACAATCAGGCGAAAAGTAAATGGCAACAAACCTGGGTGGATGACAAAGGCGGCGTCACCGAATACGTGAATGGCGAATTTAAGGACGGCGTTATGCGTTTCACCACGCAACGAAAAGATCAGGCCGGAAATATCATTCTGGGCAAGTTAACTTTTTATTCTCTCGACAAAGATAAAGTCCGTCAGCACGGTGAACAATCCACCGATGACGGCAAGACCTGGACGACACAGTATGATTTGACTTACTATCGCAAAAAACCAACAGGACAAGAGAAGCAGGAATGATTTTGAGGCATAAAATAATTTTGATTACAGCGCGAAGTTGAGCTAAGTAAGCCTGCTTCGCGCTTTGCTATTTACGGAGAAAATTTAATGGGAAAACTTGATGGCAAAATTGCTTTAATTACTGGTGCGAGCGGCGGGATTGGCTCTGGCATTGCCCGTGTTTTTGCGCGTGAAGGAGCCGCCTTAGCGTTGGTTTCGCGTGACGTCGTTCGCTTAAATAAATTAGCGGAGGAGTTAGCCGCTGCTCGCCATAATGCAATTGTGATTCAGGCTGATGTGACTGATGAACAACAGGTGAAAGCCGCCTTTCAGCAAACCCTGCAACTGTTCGGACGCCTTGATGTATTGATCAACAACGCCGGCGTTTTTGATGGTGGCCCGTTGGATGAACTGTCACTGGCAACGTGGGAAAAAGTGATGGCGGTAAATTTGCGCGGCCCCTTTCTTTGCACCCGTGAAGCGCTGCGAATAATGAAGCAACAGCAGGGCGGACGCATCATCAACATCGGTTCAATTTCCGCGCAACGTGTCCGTCCGAATTCCGCGCCGTACAGTACCAGCAAACATGGGCTGGTTGGTTTGACCCAGGTGACCGCGCTCGAAGGCCGTGAACACGGCATTTCCTGCGGCTGTTTGCATCCCGGCAATGTCGAAGTCGAAACGTTAGCCGGTGCGCAACGCAGAAATAACGAACCTGTTATGCAGGCCGAGGAATTAGCTGAAATCGCGGCAGCAATGGCGGCGCTACCTTCACACATCACAATGCTGGAAACAATCGTGATGCCAGTCGTACAACCATACATCGGACGCGGGTAACTCCGGGTGCGCAGGCATGTGGCTGATTAGCTGCTGCTTACGCCCAGCAAACGCAGGCGTGACGCCTGTGTACTCAGGACGTACCCAGAGAATTGCAGGAAAAAATCTCGAAAGGAAATTACACAATGAGTGACTTAAATATTGGTATCGTTGGTCTGGGCTGGGTTGCCGGAGCGCATCTCGAAACTTTCAAAAATGTCAGCGGGGCGAAGGTGACGGCGGTCTGTACTTCCCGGCCATTGGATGAAAAGGAATTGGCGGAAAAATATGGTGTGCCACTGCAAGTCTATAACGACTATGGCGCGATGCTGGCTGACCCGAATATTCATATAATTGATATTTGCACGCCGCATCCATTTCATCCGGCCCAGGCCATCGCCGCTGCTGAAGCAGGGAAGCACCTCATCATCGAAAAACCGCTCGCCCTGAATTTTGCCGATACTGTCAAAATGCGCGAAGCGATTCACAAAGCAGGCGTGCAGGCGTGCGTATGTTTTGAAGTGCGTTTCTCGCAACATTTCACGACGATCAATGCGGTGCTGAAAGAAGGCTTGCTGGGCGAATTACATTACGGCGAAATTGATTATTATCACGGCATCGGCCCGTGGTACGGGCAATTTCCCTGGAACGTCAAAAAAGATATGGGTGGCAGCAGTTTGTTAACGGCGGGCTGTCACGCGTTGGATGCGTTGTTAATGTGTATGGGCAGCGAAGTTGAAGAAGTCACGAGTTACAGCAATCGCAGTAAGAGCGAAATTTTTGCGCCGTATGAATACGACACAACTTCGGTGACGCTGCTGAAATTCAAAGACGGAAAAATTGGCAAAGTCGCTTCGGTGACTGATTGCTTGCAGCCCTATTATTTTCACATTCACCTCGTCGGCAGCGAAGGCAGTTTGCTCGACAATCGTTTTCATTCGCAAAAACTCAAGACCAATAAAAACAAATGGAGCCATCTGGAAACGGCGTTGATTGATTCCGGTGATGTCTCCGATCATCCGTATCAGCCCCAATTCCAGGCGTTCGTGGAGGCCGTAAAAGCTGGCGAAAAAATGCCGCTCACGGATTTCGACACAGCCTTTGAATCGCATCGCGTAGTCTTTGCCGCCGACCGTTCAGCCGCAGAAGGGCGTCCGATGAAATTGTCAGAGCTTGGTTTGTAATATTGCGCTTTTGGAGTGCAGCATTCATAAAAGCGCTAACCGCTCGCCTTCATCAATCAGGGTTTTCATTTTTGCCAGCGAAGTTGCTTCACAATAAATTCGCAGGATTGGTTCGGTGCCGGACTGGCGGAAAAGAATCCAGCTTTCATCGGCGAAAATTAATTTCGCCCCGTCCAGCGTAGCTACCTGCTCAACTTTGCAGCCGGCAAAATCACTCGGCGCGTTGGCCGCCATGGTGGTAACTAATTGCTGGCCTTTTTCGATGGGGACGTGTAAATCGCGGCGCTCAAAATGAAACTCTCCGAACTCTTTCCAAATGGCACGGACTAATTCTGACGGCTTCAGGCCTGAAGCTAAAATTGCTTCGAGCAACAACAGACAATTGAAAACTCCGTCGCGTTCGGGGATGTGGATGCGGGTTCCGATGCCGCCGGATTCTTCACCGCCGATTAAAAAATCATTGGCCGGATCAAGCATAATCGCGCCGATATGCTTGAATCCAATCGGGACTTCAAATAAACGGAAGCCAAAACTTTCAGCCATGCGGCGCACGATCACGGATTGCGAAAATGTGCGAACGACGGAGCCCTTTTCGCCGCGCTTGCGTACCAGATGCAACAGCATGATCGCCAAAATTTGATGCGTATTGATGTAAGCGCCGTTCTCGTCCATCGCGCCAACACGGTCGGCATCACCATCAGTTGCGAGGCCCAGCAGCGCACCATCTTGTTTGATGGCTTGCGATAAAGCGCCGAGATGTTGCGGCATCGGTTCGGGGAAGACGCCGCCAAATAATGGATCACGATCTGCGCGAATGGTTTTGACTTGTAATTTTCCGCCGCGCAAAAAACTTTCGATCCAGCGTCCACCAGTGCCGTGCATCGGGTCGGCAATGACTAAGCCCTCGTGCGCCTTTAGTTTTTCGCAATCAATAATTCCGGCGATGTGCTTGCGATAATCGTCATTGACCGCGACGACATTAATTAAACCGCTGGCCTGCGCATCAGCCAGAGCAAGTCGTACAGGTTTATTTTTGCCAAGATGCGATTCAATTTCGGTTGTGATTTCAGGTGTCGCTGCGCCGCCGAAGGAAGCTTTGAATTTGTAGCCGTTAAAATCCGGCGGATTGTGCGAAGCAGTGATGACTACACCACCGTCGAGTCCCTGCCGCAAAACTTCAAACGACACGAGCGGCGTTGGCACGTCCTGCTCGAAAAGATCAATGATGAAGCCGTTGCCTGCTAACACTTCAGCCGTCCGTGCCGCGAAATGTTCCGAAGCAAAGCGCCGATCATAGCCAACCGACAAACGCGGCGGATTATTTTTTGCAATCGTTCTGATGTAATCGGCGAGCGCCTGCGTCACAATTTCGACGTTGGCAAATGTGTAATCTTCGGCGATTCTGGCGCGCCATCCGTCAGTGCCAAATTTAATAGTTGTCATAAAAGTTCAAAGAGAAAAGTAGTACTTTATAAATTAAATTTTCCGGCAATTTTCAAGCGAAAGAAAAAACTCTTTCTGACAACTGGTCACTGTCCCCTGACCACTGGCTCAAAATCGGCGCAGGAAGAGAAGAGGGGTTGTCAGTGGTCAGTACCTGGCCTGATCGTCCAATCGCAAAGTGCTGTCGGATCAACTTTTATCCGGCCATGTCACGGTCAAAGACTCGCCAATTTTTAGACTTGCCCAGCGTTTGCTCAAGTCCTCCAGGCGGTTGCAGATTCGAATGAGAAGATTTTCCGTCAGCACCAAACCTTCGGCCACTGACCGAATTGTTAGCGTCTGTTTTGCCTGCGATGACATTTGCATTGCCAGCTTCTTTCGTTCGGGAGCAGCAGAACGCGACAACCATTCATACAGGCAGAGATACGTCGCACGCTCAGACAAGGCTGCTTCATCACGACCTTCGCGCAGCAGCTTCTCGCCCCGTTTGGCTACCCGTTTACGAAGCCGCGCCGCCTCACGCTGCTTCTCATTATTTGCGGCAACCGGGTGAAATGTACCTGCATTTCCACCAGCCGCTATTTGACCAAAAATACCACGACTCAGCCCCAGCTCGCTTTCCACCACGAGATGCAGAAGGTCGTGCGGCATGATCGGGTCATAGCCAGGTGCCGGATTCATTTCAAGCGGTGAATGATCCTTGCGGAAAATCGTAATTGCGTAACGGCGCTCCCCCGTTCGACTAAATTGGATTTCCATCTTTGTCCTTCCCCGATCTGAATCGCTCGCAGAAATGTCGCCTATCCGAAATTTGTCAAACCTGCATTGAATCAATGTCAGATAATTCGTCGCCGATACTCAAACAATTGTGTAATCAGTTAACGAACTTTTATCACCCAGAATCGCGCTATCTACGAAGGAATTTTTGCCGATGATGCCGCTCTTGCCGATGATGGAGTTGCGGACTATGGCTTCTTTTCCGAGGCGCGAGGCGGACCAGATGACCGAATTTTCGATGCGAACTTTTTCTTCGATGAGGCAATTTGCGCCGATGACAGAATTAATAATTTCGACGCCCGGATGAATCGTGCAGCCTGGAGCAACGACCGAAATATTATCTATTTTGGCTCCACTGGCTGGCGCTGGCTGGCGCTCAACAGGATGCGCCTGGAGCCGATCATTAATTAAATCGAAGTTGGCCTGCAAATAAGTTTTCGGATTGCCAATATCGAGCCAGTAATCATTCCAGACATACGAATAAAAAGGTTCACCCGCTTTCAGGATGGAGGGGAAAACCTGATATTCAAAAGAATACTGCTCGCCCGCCGGAACGTAATTCAAAATGTGTGGTTCAAGGATGTAACAGCCGGCATTAATCGTATTGGCATTGGTTTCGCCCGGTTTTGGTTTTTCGACGAAGCGCTGGACGCGCCCATCAGCATCGGTTTCCACGACACCATAAGCGCTGACATTTTCGACCGGAACCAGCACTACTGTCGCCGCCGCTTTTTTCTCTTTGTGCGTGGCGACAATTTTGGCTAAGTCCATGTCCGTCAACACATCGCCATTGAAAACAATTGCGGTTTCTTTCAGATACTGCTCGGCATTTTTATAAGCGCCACCAGTTCCCAGCGGGGAAGCCTCAACCGCATAATGAATGCGGACGCCGTAATCCTGTCCATCAGCAAAAATCTCTTCGATCTTGCCCGGTTGATAAGAAAGTGAAAGCGTGATGTCCGTGACCCCGGCGCGTTTGAGTAAATCAATCTGATAATTGAGAAACGGTTTGTTGACAATGGGGACAACAGGTTTTGGAGTGTGAATGGTTAAAGGCCGTAAACGGGTTCCTTTGCCACCAGCTAAAATCAATGCTTGCATTGCTGAAAATAACCTTTCGGAAAAATACTAAAAAGCCAGGCGGAGGAAAGCCCTTAAAGGAGGCTTTATCGCCTTTGCAAATCGCGCAGTGTACCATTTAACCGGCGCCGGAAAAAGTCGAAAGTGCAGGTCGTGGACAAGACTGGCAGGCTCGCGTATGATGCCTTATCTTAATCAGTGATTGGGTCTGAGATCAAAAAAATATTATGAGTGGAATTATCAAAAACCTAAGGCCACAAGCTGGCGTCGAAGGCGGCGAAGTGATTATCAATTGCGAAAATTATGACACTTCCAGGCAGAGTTTGTGCGGTATCTGGTTTGGCGATCTGGAAGGGAATCTTGTCAGCGCATCCTCGTCGCGGGTCATTGTTGCGGTGCCGGAAGGGACGGAAGGCGGAGATCATTTGAAGCTTGAAGGCGCGGATTTTTCGGCGCGGACAAAATTCAATTATGGCACACGCATCGCGGACAATGTACATCCGGTGGCGAATCCCGCGATTGATCCTGAAACGGGAAATATTTATGTCACGCTGTCCGGGACGCGCGGGCAAAAAGTCGCCGTTTCGGTCTACGAAATTTCCCCTGATGGGACGACTTCGCCTTATCTTTCCGATGTGATCAATCCTACCGGCTTAGCCTTTGATCGTGAGGGAACCTTAAATATCACCAGTCGTTATGATGGGATTTTATACAAGGTGACTCCGTTCAAGGATACGGAAATTGTTGCCGAAGATTTGGGTGTCGCGACGGGGCTGGCTTTTGATAGTCGTGGTGTGGCTTTTGTCGGGGATCGGAGCGGAACAATTTTGCGCGTCAACGAGATCGGCGAATCGCGCCCCTTCGCTTCGGTGGAGCCAAGCGTTTCAGCTTTTCACCTGGCCTTTTCGCCCGAGGGGGATTTATTTGTAACCGGGCCGACGGTTTCCACTTTTGACAGTGTAATGCGCATTAACGCGGTTGGTGATGTGAGCAAATTTTATATCGGGTTAGGCCGCCCCCAGGGTTTAGCTTTTGACCAGGATGGCAATTTATATGTCGCGGCTTCGTTGCGTGGACATCGGGGCATCGTGAGAATTACTCCCGATGGCAGCAAGGCGGAAATTATTGTGGCGGGCGCGAATTTGGTCGGACTCGCTTTTAATCACGAAGGTGATATGATTCTGGTCAGTACACAACGCGTCTATCGCGTCCCGATGAGCATCAAAGGTTATTCGGTTTTTTAGTTTCGTATGACGATTATTGAGCAAACAAAAAAGATTATTGTCCCACCTGACGTTTTGGCGAAAGCGCAAAAACTTGGTGAAATCCTGCGCGCGATGAAATCGGTCATCGTCGCTTATTCCGGTGGTGTGGATAGCGCTTATCTGGCTTATACCGCTGTGCGTGAATTGCAGGATAAAGCGCTGGCGGTGACGGGCGAAAGTCCGAGCTATCCCGATTTTCAGCGCCAGGATGCGCTGGTCGTGGTGCAACAATTTTCTATTCCCCACGAAACGATTGTCACCGAGGAAATGCACGATCCCAATTACCAGGCCAATCCCACTAACCGCTGTTATTTTTGCAAGCATGAGTTATTCGATAAGTTGACTGCGCTGGCCGATGCCCGTGGTTATAATTTTGTTTGCGATGGAAATAATGCAGATGATGTCGGTGATTATCGTCCCGGTCGCCAGGCTGCTGCTGAATTAAAAGTGCGCAGCCCGCTTATTGAGGCAGGCTTGACCAAAGCCGAGATTCGGCTTTTAGCGCAGGCGGCAGGGCTGCCGATTTGGGATCGTCCGGCTTCGGCCTGTCTGTCTTCGCGTATTCCTTACGGGATGCCGGTGACGATTGAAAAACTATCGAATATTGAACGCGGTGAAGCAGCGCTGCGACGGCTGGGCTTCAGTCAAATGCGCGTTCGTCATCACGGTGACATCGCCCGCATTGAAATTGCACCCAATGAATTACCACTCGCGCTGAATGTTGACATGGCGCAAAAAATGTTGGAAGCTTTCAAGCACATTGGTTTTAAGTATGTCGCCCTTGATCTGGAAGGCTATCGTCAGGGCGCTCTGAACGAAGTATTAAGTGCAAAGTAAGGCACAGATTTTTGATAGATGAAAACATCTTACAAATCCCTGCGGTTCGGGATCCCACCTCACGATTTACTTCTCACTTGTAATTAGACGTTGTCATCAAATTATCATTATTAATCCATAACCTTCTGTTATCTCCTCAAGTAACACTTGCCCCTTTGCGCAAGGCCGCTGGCTTGTTCGTTTTATCTTGAGGAGGGAAGATGGCAAAAGTTTACGAAGCAATGGTTTTGGCACAGGGAAGTATTCCTGAAGCCTCAAAAAAATTCCTGAACGATTATAATTTTACCGAAGTAGTTGCTGAACCGGACGGATCGCTTGAAAATGATAACCCGCTGGATTTTCAGGCCTTTGCGTTGGATGAACCCGGTTTTCATGGACAACCTGATGTCGCGGTCAATACGCATGTCGCGGTCGCTGAAGCGATCACTGAATCAGTTGATTCATTTACCAGCAGCTTTAATCCCCCACAGGAAGTCATTGGGGAAGTTGTTGAAGCTGACGAGGCAATACCGGCTGATTCTTCAACCAACCAATATGCAATGCCGGAAAGAGAGCCGGAGTCACCAGTTTTAGCGCACCCCAAACTCAACAGTTTAGTGCCGCTCCGTTATCGGGAAGAATTTGCGCAACTCAGCAACATAGTGCTGGATACGAATGCCAGACAATCATTAAAGGTAATGGTTGTGTGTGGGGTTGAGCCAAATGATAACGCTGATTTCGTCGTTGAAAATTTAAGCTTAGCGCTGGCTGAAAAACAATCGTTACGAATTGCTCGCTTCGATTTGACCTCGCCATCTTCAGCAGCGATTCAAGCCCTGCAATCAGATGCCTTTCGGATCAGGCTGCGCCAGACAGAAGTGCCAAACCTGAGTGAAATTTCCTCCGTCAATGGCCCGCTCCCTTTACCGCGACTCATCAATGAATGTGATATGGAGCAGATGATCGAAATGCTGAAAGGGCGTTTTGATTATGTGCTGGTCAAAACTGATGCCGTGAATTCCTTTGCCGAAGTTGCGCACTTAGCCGCCAAAGCCGACGGCGTAATTCTGGTTGCGCAAAAGGAAAATATGTATGGGCAATCCATGAATACGGCGCGTGAACGGTTGCAGGCAGCCGACGCGAAAATCCTGGGAGCCGTCCTCAATCGTCACCGTGAGGTGGAGCCTTTGCAACGAGTCGCGTGATCTGAAACTGTCCGCCAAACTGCCAGCCTGGCGGACAGTTTATTTCATTGCTTTGTCCAGTTCCTTCAACAATTCCTGGCGATCAATAATCCCGTATTTTGTGTAGCTTAATTTTCCATGCTTATCGAAAACGAAGGTGGCGGGTAAGGCTCCCGACCAGTTTTTATCTACGACATCAATTAATTCCTGGGGATCATCAGCATCCGAAAGGAAGGCTTCAAACGTTGCCTTTTGTTTTTTGAGGAAGGGAATGACCATTTTCTCAAGATCGGATTTTTCGTCGGTGCTGATGGAAACCGTCCGCACACCTTTGTCACGAAACTCCTGATCTATTTTGACGAACTCAGGAAACTCAGCGATGCAGGGCGCACACCACGTCGCCCAAAAATTGATGAGCAACACTTTGCCCGCCGAATCAGTTTTGAGTTTGGCAAATTCTGCGGGTTTGAGTAATTTTACCATCTCATTAATCACAGGCGCTTTGGCAGCAGGCTGTTCCGTCGTGATCGTTTTGCCGCCCACCCGTTTGATCTGGCAACCGAAAGCTTTGAGGTCAGGTTTGCTGATGGGTTTTCCGGCGAGCAATTCGTCCAGCGCGATGCGTAAATCCTGACGCTCGACCCGCGCTGCATCCGAGGCGTTATCTACGCGCCCGTGGTAGCGCAACACGCCCGCTTGATCAATCACGTACATTTCCGGCGTCACTGAAGCGCCGAAAATATCCGCGACAACGTTGTCATTATCTTTGAGAATCGAAAACCCGAATTTGGCCTTTGCCGCATGCTCTTTGACTAAGCTTAGTGGCTCGTTCGCATTTGAATTAACTCCGATAAAGACTACATCTTTTGCTTTGTAATCATTGCTCACGCCATTCATCCGCTCAGAATAAGCGGCGGAAATCGGGCATTTCGTACCGATAAAACCGATGACGAGATATTTGCCGCGATACGCTTTCAGGGCGTGTGATTTGCCTTGTGTGTCTTTTAAGGCAAAGTCCGGGACAGCCTGCCCGACAGTTATTCTGGCTGGCTGCGCAAACGCTGCAAATGATAAGAAAAGGGAAGCCGTCAAAGTCAAAAAGTAACGCATAATTTTTACCGTTGATATAACCTGCAGGAAAAGAGTTTCTCCTCCACGAAGCGACACGAAAATTCACAAAGAAGAAAGCAGTCTAATATTTCTCCGCAAACGATTTTGCCTGTAAGAATAATAACAAATAATCGCGTCCACCGGCTTTGGAATCTGTGCCGGACATGTTGAAGCCGCCGAACGGATGCACGTCAACGAAAGCTCCGGTGCATTTGCGATTGATGTATAAATTGCCGACGTGGAATTCACGTTTGGCGCGCGCAATGCGTTCACGGTCGCTGGAATATAACGCTCCAGTCAGTCCGAATTGCGTGTTATTCGCAATTGCCAGCGCATCGTTGAAATTCTCTGCCTTCAAACAGGCCAGCACCGGCCCAAAGATTTCTTCCTGCGAAATCCGAGCTTTCGGCGCGACATCCGCGATAATCGTGGGATGAATAAACCAGCCTTCGTCCGCCTGCTTGTGCGGTTCACCCCCAACAATTACACGACCTTCGTGTCGGCCAATTTCGATGTAATTATTAATTGAATCGAATTGCTTCTGGCTGGCTACCGCGCCGGTATAAAAATTATTGTCTTTAATTTCGCCCACTGTTAACTGGCTGGTGCGCTCAGCAATTTTTTTCAAAAGCTGATCGTAGACTTTGTCCACAATTACCACCCGCGAGCAGGCCGAACATTTTTGCCCGGAGTAACCAAAAGCCGAAGCGACAATGCCCTCCGCCGCAGCCTCCAAATCCGCCGTTTCATCCACGACTATCGTATCTTTGCCGCCCATTTCGGCGACGACGCGCTTGATCCAAATTTGTCCAGGGCTGGTTTTGGCGGCGAGTTCATTGATGCGCAATCCGACTTCCATTGAGCCGGTAAAAGAAATAAAGCGCGTCTTTGGGTGCTCGACCAAAAAATCTCCAACTTTGCCGCCACTACAGGGCAGGAAATTTAATACGCCGGGAGGCAGGCCGATGGATTCAAATAGCTCGAAAAATTTTGCGGCGATAACGGGCGTATCGCTGGATGGTTTCAGGACTACTGTGTTGCCTGCGACCATTGCCGCCGCCGCCATTCCGGCCAGAATCGCCAGCGGAAAATTCCAGGGCGGAATGACGATGCCAGCGCCCAGCGGAATATAAAAACTTTCGTTGATTTCATCCTGATTGGGGGATTGCGTCAGCGGTTGCGGCAATGCCAAACGCAAAGCCTGACGCGCATAAAATTCCATGAAGTCAATCGCTTCGGATGAATCGGCTTCGGCTTCGTTCCACGATTTTCCAGCTTCCAAAACCAGGAGCGCATCGAATTCCAGCTTGCGACGGCGCATTTCGGCGCAGGCTTTGACCAGGTATGAAACACGGTGTTCAACTGTAGTGTATTGCCAGGTTTTGAATGCTTCGTTCGCGGCGAGAATTGCGCGGTCAGCTAATTTTTGGTCGGCGCGATGAACGCGCCCAATCACTTGTTTGAAATTTGCCGGATTTACCGACTCCAGAAAATCGCCGGTCTTGATATGTTCGCCGTTGATGACCAGCGGATATTCAGCGCCAAAATCTTTTTCGGCTTTGGCAATCGCGACCTTAATCGCCGTCGCGTTTTGTTCGTCAGAAAAATCAATAAAGGGTTCGTTTTTGAAAGGCGGAAGAATCATAGATAACCTCAAAGCATGAAATCAGAAACAATGAATGATGAATTATGAATGCTTAGCGTCAAAATCGCAAAATAGTTCGCGGTTCGCAGTTCGCAGTAAAGACGCCGCCGCGAAACCCGAAACCCGAAACTACCCCCAGCTTAAATAATTCGATCCAGCATCTCCTGCTTTGCCGTCAGGCGCTGCAAATTTTCAAGAAATAAATTTACCAGCCTTGTCTGCTCGCCGATATGTCCGCCTGCTGTATGCGGCGTGATGTAACAATTTGGCAGCGTCCATAATTGATGCTCCGCCGGCAACGGCTCTGGATTCGTGACATCAAGATACGCGTAAGACAATTGCCCGGATTGCAAAGCTGAATGCAACGCATCCTGATCCGTAGTCGTGCCGCGCCCGATGCTGTAATAAATTGCTCCGCGTTTCATCGCCGCAAATTTCTCAGCGTTGACGTAATTCACTGTCTCAGGATTTGCGGGCAAAATATTAATGACGTGATCGGCGGTCGGTAAATATTCGCCAAGCTGTGTTTCGGTAATTGTCTTGATTGGTTCATCGCCCGTCGGATTTCTGCGCACTGCAATCAAATTCATTTTCAACGGCGCCAGCAGTTCGCACAGCCGCCGCGCAATCGCGCCATAACTCAGCAGCAGCGCCGTTTGCCCATTCAGCAAATATGACTCCGCCCGAATTTCCCACATTAACCATTGGCGTGCGGCGGTTTGATTCGCCAGCGAATCGGGCAGCCTGCGTGCCAGTGCCATCATCATCGCCAGCACATGTTGTGCGCAGGGTTCGTTGTAAACGCTGGAACTATTGGTCAGGATCACGCCGCGATCTTTCAGCGTCGTGCGCATTTGCGGCGTATCAAATTTTTCATAACCCGCCGCGTCAACGTGAATCCATTTCAGCGCAGGAGAATATTCTGCCGTCGTTGGGTCTGTCCGCCCGAAAATAATTTCGGCTTCGGACATATTTTCGATAAGTTGATGATCAGCAATTCCCGCGCGAAAGATTTTGGTCACGTCTTCAGGATAGCTTGCATTCGTCCAGATTTTCATCGTTACAAAGTACCTTAGTATTAAAATTAGTGTTAATTCCTGCTACTCATTAAATCACAGGTAATAGAAAGGTCGAAGTGCTGAGCCTGTAAATTCATTTGATCATTGACCGTTTGCCATTTGGTTTTTATGATGGCGCTATGCCTAATCCACAACACTCATTAACCGTCACTGGAAAATTGCCCTGCTGGGCAGAAGAACTGGCCTTTAAATATCGCGCCGGTGAAGCCAGCCATTTTTTACTGAACCATAATGTCTACGATTTGATTCGCTCGCGGTCGGGCTATGTTTCATTGCTGACATTTTTACAAAAAGAATTGCTCGGTAACAAAGGCATCGTTTGTTACAACCGGAGCGAAGGGATTACGTTCGATTCAGACGAAACATTGCGCCAGTTCGTCGCCCATCAACGTGTTGCCGATCCGTTAATGAATATCAGCGCCGCTTCGCAATTGCCGCGTGATCCGGCGAAAGCGTTGCCGCTCATCGAACGCTTTCTTTTTTACGCCGACAAAATTGCCGTCGTGATTAATTTTGTCGACACGATTTTGCCGGCGGGCGAGATCAGTTATTTGTCGGGCGATGATCGGAATGCGCTGGTCGCCATGCAACGCTGGATGACCAGCGCCCGCATCATGGATTCCGATAACCTGGTGATTCTGGTCGCGGAATCGCTCTCTGATGTTCATCCTCGCGTCAAAGAAAATGCGCGTTTGGCGAACATCAGAATTCCTTACCCGGATGAAACCGAGCGCCTGGAATATTTGTCGGAAATGCTCAGGGCGTATCCTGTCAAATTGGCAATGCACGTGTCACAACTCGCCGCAATGACCTCCGGCTTGAATTTTATTCACCTGCGTTCGATGCTCCGCGCCGCGCAAATGTCGGATGATGGTCTGACGTATGAAGACGTGCGCACGAAGAAAAAAGAAATCATCGAATCCGAATGTGCTGGCCTGATTGAATTCACTGCGCCCAAACATGGACTGGATACCGTTGGCGGACTCAAGGCGGCCAAAGATTATTTGAAGGACATTGCCGAAGTCATCAAGCAGGGCAATACCGAAGAAGCCCCGATGGGCATTTTATTTTCCGGCCCGGTAGGAACCGGCAAAACATTTCTGGCGGAATGCTTTGCCAAAGACTGCGGCTTGAATGTCGTCGAGTTCAAAAATTTTCGGGATAAATGGGTTGGGTCAACGGAGGCAAATTTAGAAAAGATTTTGAATTTGCTTCAGGCGCTGACGCCCATTGTTGTGCTGGTTGACGAAGCCGATGCCGCGCTTGGCAATCGTGATTCGGGTGGCGATTCCGGCGTAGACCAGCGCGTCTTTTCCAAAATCGCAGCCGCCATGAGCAACACCGAAAATCGCGGCAGAATTTTGTGGATTCTGATGACTTCACGCCCGGATTTATTGCCGATTGATCTGAAACGACAGGGCCGTTGCGAAGAGCATATTTCGTTGTTTTATCCCGAAACCGAAGCCGACCGGCAGGAAATTGCGATTGCCATGGCGCGGAAAAACAAGATCACGCACAAGATTGAAGACTGGACTTCAGTCACCAAAAGTGAGTTGCATCTTTCCGGCGCAGACATCGAATCCATCATCATTCGCACGCGGCGTGTTGCTCGACAGGCGGGACATGCAGAAGTGACCGAAGATGATTTGAAATCTGTCGCGGCTGAATTCAGTCCGGCACGTGATGAGCAGGCGGTTGAATACCAGGAACTCGTCGCCGCCCGCGAAGCGACTTCGCGGGCGATGTTACCGGAGCGCTTCAAAAATATGTCGAGCGCCAATTTGTCGGCGCGGATTGATGAATTGCGCTTGATCATGGATTAAGAAAAACAAGGATCACGATGACAGAAATTATTCATCTGACAATGGCGGAACTTGAAGCCGCGTTGCCACACATTCGTCAGTCGCCCAAAAAGGAAGGGCGGTTAGATTTGATTGTGCGCCGTCCACACAGCCATCAACGGGAAATTCTGCTTGCAGGCGAACTCAACCTGGTCGAAGGTTTAGCGGGCGACAACTGGTGCTTTCGGGGCAGTTCGCGTTCCGCCGACGGTAACGCGCATCCTGAGATGCAGCTCAACATCATGAATTCCCGCGTAATTGATTTAGTTGCCCAAAAACCAGAGCGCTGGCAATTGGCAGGCGATCAACTGTTCATTGACCTTGACTTGAGCGGTGAAAATTTGCCGCCAGGAATACAAGTCGCACTCGGCACTGCCATCATTGAAGTCACCACGCAACCTCACACAGGTTGCAAAAAATTTGTTGCACGCTTTGGTTTGGACGCGATGAAATTTGTAAATTCATCTGTAGGCCGCGAGCTTAACTTGCGCGGCATCAATGCAAAGGTTGTGCAGGCCGGGGAAATTAAAGTAGGCGATGTTGCCCGGAAAATTTAGGTGCTTGATATAATTCTAATCTGCTCCAACGGCTCTTATGCTTTGCCAGGTAACGGGCAGGGAACAGCGTTTTGAGCTAACTGATCCTGATAAATCACCGGACTGAGTTCTCTGGCGTACTTTAAGCGTCCGAGGAAATCGGCTTCAGGCTCCTCGCCTTTTTTCTTTAGCGCGTTTTTAATTAATTGGATCATTTTTTTATCGCCCGTAATTTTGCCAAGATCAAGCGCTGTTCGTCCTTGTTTATCCTTGACGGTCAAATCGGCCTTATTGTTAAGGAGAAGTTGAACTACTTCATGATTTTGATATGGGACAGCTTCAAGTAATGGTGACTAAATGTTGGGTAGTTTTCCTTTTTAATATATAACGGCGCGACCAAACCGTACTTTTTTGATTTTTAAGGTTGATCCATTTGTTTCCACTAACTGTCCGTATAGTGCAGGAAGATTTGTAAAATCAGCATCTGTTACACGATGCACTCTACCGTGAAACCTGAATGAGCGACCATTGATTTTTTCTGTTTCAAAAGAAACTTGATTTTTAGTTACAGTGTAAGTAATGAATTTGAAATGTTGATCCAAAATGTGGAGTCCTGGTTTGGTTGGGGCATCAGGATCATTTTCTTTTGCTGGCACAGGTCGTCCGTAACGGGTAATAATCAATGCCCACAGGTCATTGAGATTTTGTTTGTTGTCGAGATAATACAACCCTTCGGTATCAAGCCATTTATTTTTGGCTGAGTGCGCAGGCGTAGACTGTCCAATAACGCCAATGGTAGTGCCACAGATTAAAAACCAAAATAAGGCTGTGCGAAAATACATACTTGATTTAGCAAACTATCTTGTCGTAGCGAAGTTGCCCAACGACACGTTCACCGGGCGTGCGCTGTAACGCTGGCAGTGACAGACACGCCAAGTTGCGCGTGCTCCGGTGCAATCGATGTTTAGTAATTGTTTGTTGTTTACCACAATCTTATGCTGTTTGCTGCATCCTGCAAAATGAAAGGATATGCATGCCGCTCCGAGCGCTATAGATGAAAATCGTGACCAACAGAGTTTTGTCCTTGCCGGAAGGCGAGTTGCAAAAAGAAGCCGCGTGTCGCCCGTCAAGCAATCTCGACCGCTTTCCCCTTGTAGCTTCCTCTCAAGTCGTCAGTTCATTTTATGCTGATTCGCACTGGGTTCGCCATCTGCGCTTCGACCGTCAGCAACACCTCGACTTCCCCTCGCCCAACCAGGCTCCGCGGCAACAGCACGTTGACTTGATC
>JANMKB010000078.1:0-3766 GCA_031371805.1 Blastocatellia bacterium
CACTGGCTACGATTTCGATTGCACAGTTGATGTCCGCCGCAACGATCAACCAATTGAAACGTATCTGGTTGTCGGCCCAGGTTTCGGCGATCAGAATGTTAAAAATCCCGGTGGTTATTATTCGCAGGAATCATTAGCAACAATTTCATCAGCTACTGGGATTGATCGTCACGCGGGGAAATCCATTGAAGGAACAGAGCCGAAGCCTGTTGCGACGACGCAGGTTCGCTGGGCCTCAGTTGATGATAACTATTTTGCGATGGCCGTTATTCCTTCGTCGCCAGCAAAAGCGGTTAGCCTCCTGAACGCCCGGCACAAAGAAATTATTGATGGCAAAGAGCAGGAAATCAATCAGGTTTCGGCAGCGGTTGAGATTACTAACGCACAGGTTAATCACATTTACGCTGGCCCTAAAAACATTAAAATGCTAAGCGCCGTTAGCCAGAAATTTAATCTTGGTGATGATAGCGGAAATCTTGAAAGAGCAGTCAATTACGGTTGGAGCTGGATCACGCCGGTCGTTAAGCCACTGGCCTGGGTCATGCTTACTATTTTGCAGAAAATTTACAAAGTAACGCAGAATTATGGCTGGGCGATTATTGTTTTGACCTTCTCTTTGAACATGTGCTTTTTTCCGATGCGCTGGTATAGCTCGGTCTCAATGAAAAAAGCTGCCGCGATGCAGCCAAAAATGAAGGACGTTCAGGAGCGCATGAAAAAGCTCGACAAAAACGATCCTAAAATGGTTGATTTGCAAAAAGAACAGGTCGCACTGATGCGTGAGGGGAATCCATTGTTGGGCTGCCTGCCGTTGCTTTTGCAGATGCCGTTTTTCTATGCAGTTTATGCCGTGCTGACCACTGCCGTGGAGATTCGTCACACTGGCTTTATGGGCTGGATCAAAGATTTAGCAGCGCCTGACCCTTTTTATATTCTGCCAGTGGTTTTTGTAATTTCAATGATCGTGCAACAGGCGTTGACGCCCTCGACCGCCGATCCAATGCAGAAAAAAGTTCAATACATCATGCCTTTATTTATGGGCTATATTTTCATTCATGCCCCGGCAGGGCTGGTGATGTACTGGATGGTTGGCAATCTGGTAGGAATTGGTCAACAATATATTATTAACCGAGTTTCCCCTGCGCCTCCGGCACAAGTGATTAGTGACAAACCCGCTCCGTTACAGACTAAAAAAAGTCTCAGGAGTAATTAGCGAACTCGCAACATCAGGAGTTTGCCTTTTCCATTGGTGAGAGATATGGAATCAGAACAGGAGATAAAGCTTAAACCTCGTGTCCAGGAGTTTGTTGAAGAACTTATCAACCACTCGTCGCTGGATTTACGTGCCAAAGTGGCGGAAAACGAGGACGGCAGCATCGCGGTGGAATTTCAGGGCTTCGATTTAGCCTTGTTGCTGGGTCATAACGCGGAACTACTCGACGCCACGCAATACATCACGCGCCGCGTGTTCGCCAATGAAGTAGCCGAAGGTGCGCAAATTGATTTCGATGCCAGTGGTTATCGTGAATCCCGCCTCCTTGAACTCGAATTGATGGCGCAAAAAGCCGCTGAGCGCGTCAAGACATCCCGCGTCGCCTTCGTCTTTGATCCGATGAACGCACAGGATCGCCGCATCATTCACAACGCGATAGTTGATTTTGAAGGTGTCCGCACTGAAAGCGAAGGCGATGGACAAATGCGCCGTGTGAAGATTTTGCCTGCTTAGTTTTCCCCTCAAACCACGACAGAAAAGCTTTTCGACAGGATTTACAAGATTGACAGGATAAAACCATTATCTTGTGAGTCAGGTAAATCCTGTCGAAAATTCTTTGCTGCCGTGATTTTGTTTTTATGAGCTTGTATGAAAACTCCACGATTGTCGCAATCGCTACTCCGCCCGGATTTGGCGGCATTGGAGTCATTCGCCTCAGCGGAGAAAATTCTCTCGACCTCATCCAAAAATTACTCAATCCAGCCAAGCCGATTTTATTTTCACCGAACCAAGTTTCTTTTCATCACTTAACTCACCCTGAAACCAAACAAATCATTGACGATGTTCTCATCACCTATTTCAAAGCTCCGCATTCATTCACGGGCGAAGACATCATTGAAATTTCCTGTCATGGTTCGCCCGTAGTTTTATCCGAAGTTCTTCAATTGCTGATTTCCTGCGGCGCACAATTGGCTCAACCTGGAGAATTTTCGCTGCGGGCGTTTTTGAATCAGCGGATGGATTTGACGCAGGCTGAAGCCATCAACGATTTGATCCACGCGCAAACCAGCTATCAGGCACAAATCGCAGCCCGCCAACTGCGCGGCGAATTATCCAAACAAATTAAGCCGATTAAAGACGCGCTGATTGAAATGATCGTGTATTTTGAATCGTCCGTAGAATTTGTCGAAGACGATCTTGATGCGCTTGATGTCGAACGATTCAAGCAAAAACTTGAAAACCTAATCGCTTCGATTAACCAATTGATTGCGAGCTATCGGTTGGGGAGGTTGATTCGCTCAGGAATAAAACTCGCCCTTATCGGTCGTCCGAATGTCGGCAAATCTTCCGTCTTCAATCGCCTGCTGGGCAAAGATCGCGCCATCGTCACGCATCTTCCCGGCACGACACGTGACACGCTCACCGAAGTTTTTTCGCTCAATGGAATCCCCGTTGAATTGATTGACACCGCAGGCATTCGAGAAACCGAAGATTTTGTAGAAAAGCTCGGCGTCGAAAGAACCCAGTCCGCCATTGCCGATGCCGATTTTGTCATTGCCATCATCGAAGCCAATCAAACTCCAGCGCCTGACGAAATTACTTTTCTGGCGCAACTGCCCATTAATTTGCTGGTCATCAATAAATGCGATTTAGGTTTTCAATTGAGTGATGAACTGACGCAAAAAATTATCAATGATAAGCCCGTCGCCAAAGTCTCCGCGCTGACCGGGCAGGGAATTAACGAATTGTGTGAGAGCATTCATTCCGCCTTAACTTCCGGCGCACAAATTTTTACCGAAGGCGGCATCGTCA
This sequence comes from Blastocatellia bacterium, assembly GCA_031371805.1. Lineage (GTDB taxonomy): Bacteria > Acidobacteriota > Blastocatellia > RBC074 > RBC074 > JAFDVL01. Next base: position 3,026 of record JANMKB010000078.1, read on the forward strand.
CGAATGAACGCCACTACCTCGCGCTCGAACAATCCTTAGCCGCCATGCGTCAGGCACAGGAAAATTTGACCGCTGGATTAACAGAAGAAATTGTTCTAGTGAGTTTGCACGAAGCCTTGCAAAGCCTCGGCGTTGTCACCGGAGAAACCCTGATCAGCGACATCATCAATCAAATTTTCTCAACATTTTGTATTGGGAAGTAAGGAATGATGGTTTGTCCCCGCTTGTTACTTTAACTACATAAGTCAAAATTAAGATTTGTGCATTCCGTCGCCAACAGCGCCCAACATTATAGCCCCGCGAGAATCGCTGAGGGTGGATCACCAACATCTTGCAATAAGCTTTGTCGCTCGCTGCCTTTTATAAATTATTGCGCTTTTTTAGTGCGAAGTACGGGCTTCCTGCGAACCTGGTTTGAAATCAAAAATTGCCGCTGACACCGCTAATTCCCGTTTGCCGATAAAGTGTGTAAAGATCGGCACGACGCGCCCGCCATAAGCATCAATTCCATTGTAATCGCCAAAGAAAATACTCTTTTCACACGCAAACGGTGCGAGGTTAATTTTGTGATTGATGAACGTTTTGCCACCGTCAATGCTCCGTGCCAGGGTCACTCCGGTTTTTGTTCCGCTCAGGTCGCGGCGGTCGTAAAAAACTATATTGATGGAACCGTCTATTGGATCAACCGCCAGCCAGGTAAAAAATTGATCCTTGCCATTTTTCAATTTGTCATCGTTGATA
>JANMKB010000144.1:0-22215 GCA_031371805.1 Blastocatellia bacterium
GGACGAGTTTCAGAAAGTTCACATGTCATACCTGCGCGGCGCTTCCGGGTATTTGCTCGTGATTGATGGCACGCGCCGTGAAACGCTTGATAAAGCTGTAGTCTTACAACAGCGCACCGAAGAAGCCATGGGGAAGATTCCATTTGTCGTGGTGCTTAATAAAGCTGATATGAAAGAGAGTTGGGAAATTGATGACCGGACAATTGATGAGTTAACGAATAAAGGCTGGCATATTTTCCAGGGCAGTGCGAAAACCGGACTTGGTGTCGAGGACGCATTTCTGGCGCTCGCCCAGGAAATGGCCTGAACATTGCGGCAGTGAAATATGAGTGAAACGATCCTGACAGATTTATTAGTCGCCCTGGATGTGCTGGTGGTAGAACGTCTGACGGGTGATTCTTTTGCTGCGGTGGGGACTATTCCCGCCTGGTTTACGTGGCTTTATACCGACGCAGTTGCCAACCCTGTTCAGTTACGACTTGAATTGACTTCGCCCTTCCTGGAAAATTTTCTCATTGATGCTGAGTCTTTTTGGAATGATTCCCTGCCTGGTCAGTTGAAATCCGGTTCCTGGGAAGAGAAAGGGCCGTCCGGTAAGGAAGACCATCTGGAAGCCATTGCCTTATGTGTGAGCGAGCGAAAAATATTGCTCATCGAATTACTCGGCGTTGCCCACGAAGAGCGCCGCCGTTTATTGCAACTCGCCAGAGAAAGGGCTTTGCTGCAAAATCAGCTCATCAAAGAAATCCAGAAAAAAGAAATTCTCCTGCATTGTGTCGCGCACGATCTGGTCGGATTGTTGATGGGCGTCAAAGTTTCTTTCTCCCTGCTTGGCTCTGAAAATTTGACCGAAGCCGGCAAAGATTATTTATCCATGGGGCAGCGACAATATGCCCAGCAGGAACGCCTGGTCAACGACATTGTGCAGGCGTTTTCGGCGGAGATGGAATCCCTGGGGCCGTTCAGACTTGACCCTGACAAAGCGCCGGATGCGCTTGAATGCACCAAACAGGTCATCAATGATTTGGCCGCCACCGCTTCATTGCATAAGATTAATTTACAACTTGATTTTGCAGCCAGTCAAAACCAGGACTGGAAAATTGTCGGTGAGAAAACCCGTTTGCATCGAGTCATCATGAATCTGGCAGAAAACGCCTTGCGCGTGGGGCCGCCGTTTTCAGTTGTGACCGTGAGTTTGCGTCAGGAAGGGGCTTACGTGAACCTGACTGTTGAAGACGAAGGAAAGGGTGTACCGTCGGAATTAGCGGGTTCGTTATTTCAAAAATTCGCCCAGAACAATGGGCAGCATTTTGGCTTCGGGCTTTATTTTTGCCGGATTATGGTCGAACGCTGGGGCGGCACAATCGGGTATGAGCCGCGTTCCAAACGTGGCTCAAGGTTTTGGATTCGGTTGCCAAAGGTGGCTCAGGACTAATATATTTACGCAATGAAATCTTTGTATAGCTTAATTTTTTCCCTGCTGATTTTTTCTTCTTCGTGTCGTGGGCCGAATGTCCCAAATTCGATTGCCGTGGCCTCGAATAACGAGACCAATTCACCTGCTGAACCCGTGATTTACACCTACGAAATCATTAACACCTATCCGCACGACCCGGAATCGTTCACCCAGGGGTTAGTGTTCGATAACGGTATTTTTTATGAGAGCGCCGGGCTGAACGCGCAACACGGCGGCCATTCAAGCTTGCGCAAAGTCGAGGTCGAAACGGGTAAAGTCCTCAAAAAAATTACTGTGCCGGAGCCTTATTTTGCCGAAGGCCTGGCGCTGTTTCAGGGCCAGCTTTTTCAATTAACGTGGGAAGATCACAAAGGCCTGATTTATGATCACGAGACTTTTGCGCCGCAGGGTGAGTTCAAATACACCGGCGAAGGCTGGGGCCTGACTACCGATGGCAAGTCGCTGATTATGAGCGATGGCTCGCACCAGATTCGTTTTCTTGATCCGGCAGATTTTCATGAACAACGACGGATCAGTGTCATTGATAATAAAGGACGACCGATCAAGGAACTCAACGAACTTGAATATGTCAAAGGCGAGATTTTTGCCAACGTCTGGCAGGAAGATATTGTTGTACGCGTGGATCCAAAAGACGGCAAAATTCTGGGCTATATTGATCTGAGCGGCTTGAAGTCGCAACAGAACGGGCCAGAGGCAGATGTGCTGAATGGGATTGCTTACGACGCTACCAAAGATCGTCTGTTCGTGACGGGCAAGAAATGGTCGAAGCTGTTTGAGATTCGTTTGAAGAAGAAATGAAGCACAAAGTAAACAGCAAACCGCATTCTTTAGTTTTTTACTTTTGCCCGTTGCTCTTTGCCTTCTGTCTTTTGCTTTCGCCTGTTCAGGCGCAGGAACAAATTAACCTGAACACCGCTCCTCTTGAAGAGCTAATGCGCTTACCTTATGTCGGTCATACCGTCGCCAATCGCATCATCGAATATCGCCGCAGGCATGGCGGCTTCAAACATCCACAGGACATCATCATCATCAAAGGTTTAGGGACAAAACGTTATCGCCAAATCGCCCACCTTATTCGCATTTGACGAAAGTCTGCACCTGTAAATCATTTCCATCCGTTGAAATTGTAATCGCTCCACATTTGCTGGTTTGCAAAATCTGCGCCGCAATTTGTTTCAGATTATCCATGGTTTCAGGATGAGGATGATCAAAAGGACTGGGATGAGCGACTGAAATCACGGCGATGGATGGTTGAGCGCGTTGCAGAAATTCCAGCGTCGAGGAACTCCGTGAACCATGGTGCGCGACCTTCAGTACATCGGTTTTAAGGTTTTCATTTTCGGCGACAAGACGCGCTTCGATTTCTTTTTCGATGTCTCCGGTCAGCAGGAAAACGCGCTTGCCAAATTGTAAACGCAACGTGAGCGATTGATTATTTGCAGCTTGTGGTGCGTTCAGCGCATCACGAAACGGAGTCAGCGCCGCAATTTTTACGCCATCAATTTCCAGGCTTTTGCCGCGTGGCAATGATTGCAACGGCGCATGATTATTGCGCGCTGCCTGGCTGAACGCTTCAAATTGTTTGTCGTTAGTTGGCATCACGCCGGTAATTGCTGCGCCAATGCTGAAGCTTTTGCCGATGTTTTCAAACCCCTGCGTGTGATCAGAATGTCCGTGACTGGCGGCGATGAAATCAAGGTGCTTGATTCCGCGTTGCCACAAGTATGGCGAGACGGCAGCCTCGGCAATGCTGATGCGATCTTCGACAAAAATTTCTTCGCCTTCGACCTGCCGCAATTCCGTCGGAATTTTTCCGCCGCTATCCAGCAATATTAACTTACCGTTGGGAAACGAAAGCAGCATTCCATCACCCTGCCCGACATCAAGAAACGTAATGCTCAGACGACCTTTTTCAAATTCGTGCGGGAAGGGATGAAAAATCAGCAGTCCCGCTAATGAAAATAAAAACAAGCTACAAAGCCACACAGACATTCGACCAGCGCGGAAAAACCATGATGTTTCTGCGTCTTGTCGGCGCAGAGAAAATGGATTCCAAAAACTCAGCGCAAGAATCAGGATCAGGACCAGAATAAAATAAGCGGTGTAAATCCAAATTGATTTTTCGCCATAATCAGGCACGCGAAAATTCAGCCTGCGCCACACCAGCAACCAATCCGCTGCGTGTACGGTGAGCCAGCCGATGGCATTGACGATAATTACTAACTTAAGCGCCAGCCAACTGCTAATGGCGTACAGCAGTAAATAAATGCCGCCGGCAATCATCAGCAAAAACATCAACGCGCCCTGGATCGCATTTGTCAGCGGAGAGATAAACGACACGCGATGAAAATTGGCAATCATCATTGGCAGCAAGCCAATTTGCACCACGGTTGTGGCGATGATGGTTGTCGCTATCCACGCCACACTCTGTTGCAAAAATCTGCGCAGGCGAGTCGCGCTGAACCATTGTGCGGCGGATGATTTTTCCAGCTTGTAATGAATCGGCGATTTACTCATCTCCGCCCGAAATTCCGCCTCATTCCAATGCAAAACTTCGGCGTACCATAGCAACCAAAATGGCGCTCGCGGCGGATATGGAGTCAGTGCTGAGGGCTGCCATTCACCAATTTTTTTGAAGCGCTCAAGCAGCGGTGAGACAACGGCGACGATCATCAGCACCGTCAGAAAAGTTAATTGAAAAGCCGGGTTGAAAATGTCACGCGGTTGCCAGGCCAGCAGCACAAGCGCCGAAGCCGCTAAAACATTGACTCCCGGCGCACTGCGAAAAATCATTTGCCCCATGAAAACAAAGGTCAGCATGACAGTTGCGCGTGTAATCGCAGGCTGCGCTCCGATCATCAACGTGTACGCCCACAGCAGGGCGATGACGAGTGCAAATTTTAAATTGCGAATTTTAGTCAGCTTTGCGATTAGCCATAAAGCGACGAGCGCGATCATCGCTACGTGCAAACCAGAAATCACCAGCAAGTGAAAAGTGCCGCCGATGCGAAATGATTCCGCGACATCTTTGGACAGAAAATGCTGATTGCCAAACAATGCCGCCGCCAAAATTCCTGCCGTCGGCTGGGTGAAACTTCGCACAATCACCGCTATGGAATGAGCGCGAATTTCGTACAGGAAATTAAGGATTCGATGACGCGAGCCTTCGCCGATTCGTTCAATCAGCAAAGCACTTTTGATGACGCCGGTTGCATCGTAGCCGCGATATTGCAGCAGTTCGTCAAAATGAGGCGCGCCAGGATTGCGATAGCCCTGCGCTTTGTGCAAATTCGTCAGGGCGCGAATGCGCGTGCTGTAAGCCAGCCGCAGCGCGTCATAATCCACGCGATCCTGACCATCAGTAAATGGCACAACTAAATACGCCGTGCCGGAAGCCGCCTGCTCCTGGCCCAGCGTGGCAATTTTTTCGATTGCGATTTCAAGATAAATTCGATCCGGCGCAAGCTCTGGCGCAGCGGTAATTGATCCCCAAATTTCAACGGGTTCAGTGGCATCAATGACGCCGCGCTCAAACAATTTCTTCAGGCGATTTTCAGCAATGCCTGATTCATTCAACGTCCACAACAAAGCGCCGCCAGCAAAACAATTCGCCAATAAAATTACTGTGATAATTGCGTTGCGTCGCCAGTTAAATTGCCGCACGAAAACCAGCGCTGATGCTATTACGAACAAAACAAGCGCAGCCCAAAACCAGAATTTAAAATTGGAGCTTTGAAAATGTGAAGCAACGAATTCACCCGCAATAAAAGCTACCGCAAGATAAACAAGCGGTTGCTCCGGCACGCTGAATTGTGCAAAGGCAAGACGACGAGGCATAAGAAATGACGAACCGAAATCTGATCTAAAAATAACTCAGGCTTTGGATAATTTTACGACTGTTTCGACATGAAAAGTTTGTGGAAACATATCAACAGCAGTCACGGAATCAATTCGATAACCGCCTTTTACCAATAATTTCAAATCACGCGCGAGCGTCGCCGGGTCGCACGAAACATAATTTATTTTCGGCGGCTGCAGCGCCAGCAAACGATTGATGACGATCTCGCCGGCTCCGGCGCGGGGCGGATCAAGCAACACAAAATCAGGGCGCGGCAATTTTACGGCTTTATGTTTGAGCCAAGCCTCTACAGACATTGGCTCGTAGCTGACATTTTTAATTCGATTATTTTTCGCGTTGGCAATGCCATGCTGCACCGAAATTTTGCTGCCTTCGACCGCGAAAACCTGGCTGAAATTTTGGGCGAGTTGCAGTGAAAATAACCCGGCTCCGGCATAAAGATCAAAGGCAATATTTCCAGCGACAGTACTGATGGCGGCTGCGACTAATTTTTCGACTAACAGGCGATTTGATTGAAAAAATGTGCGGACGCCAAACTCGTATTTAATGCCAGAGATGAATTGATGCACTGTACCGAGCGCGTCAATTTCAGCCGCACGCGAATTCTCGCCTGTGGCTGCGGTCGCCAGCACCTGATCGTCACCCACTGTCAAATAAATTCTCGTGACTTGGCGCGAAATTTTATCTGGCTCAGCATTCAATCGTTGCAACTCACGATTCGCCGCAGGCAGCAGGATTGGACATTCTGTGACTGCACAGATTTCGTGAGAATTGGATTTAAAGAAACCGATTCGCATCTTCTGAGTGTCGAGAGAATTATTTTTTTCTCTGTGTTCCTGATGGCTAATCTTTATCTCAGCGCGGGAACGATAACCAAATTCGTCAGCCGCTAAAACCTGGATTTCATCCTGCCAGGCAATCCCGCCAATTCGTTTGAGTGATTCCCGGATAAATTCGACTTTAGCTTGCAGTTGAGTTTCGTAATGTAAATGCTGCAACTGGCAGCCACCGCAAATGCCAAAATGCTGGCAGGGAGCGGGACGCCTTGTTACGGAAGGCACAAGAATTTTTACAATTTCAGCTCGCGCAAAATTACGTTCGAGCTTTGTAATGCGGACGCGCAAATGATCGCCGGGCGCAGCGAAAGCAACAAACACCGTCTGATGATTGACGCGCCCTAAACCTTCGCCGCCATAAATCAGTTTTTCGATTTTTAGTTCGTGGATCTCGCCGAGGTTCATGGTTAGTGGGTTTGGTACCGTACAGGGAGCGGTAGCGATCTGGTAAAGCGTCAGGTATACGTCGCGCAATGACCAAGTCGCTACCGCTCCCTGTACAGTACCCGTAGGTTACAAATAAAACAAACTCAGTCGCGGCACGCGATATTCGTCGCGCAATTTACGGGCAATCCAGTTGCTGAGCGTTTGCTCGTAAACTTCTTTGTCCATTCCTTTGCGATAATTTTTGAGTTCTTTTTCGCCTTCGGCTCGCAGGTTTGCCAGGGTTTCCGCGCTGGCATGATGTTGCAAAGCGGTCAGCAAAAATCCTTCAAGCAAACTCAAATCTCCATCAAGTTGCCCCAATAAATCGTCAGATGAATTGTTAAGGTCAGCGCTAATTTCTGCGAGCCTGCGAGCGGCGCGATCAAAGGCTTCGGCTAAGGCTATGTCATCGGAAAATTTAATACTCAGGCGCCTCAAAGATTCCTGCCATTCATGCAGGGTGGATTTGATCGTAGTGGGCGAAAATGGCGCAGCCGCTTCGGTGGTTTGAGTTGTCGCTTCACCAGCACCATTTTCTGAACCGTTGCCGATGTGTGCTTCCAGATATTGCTGATAAGCCTGTTCGACCCCCTGCTGACAATAAAACAGATTATTCACTGTGCGTCCAAATTTGCGCGACTGCAAATCGTAATTATCAAATGATTGATTGATGCCACGCAGGGCAATCCGCAACGGAATCCCGCGTTGTTGCCAGGTTTCGATGAGTGACCAGTCAAGCGGCGAGACTAATAAATGCTTGCCGCGCCGTTTGACGAATTCATCTTCGATTTCGGTGAAGTAGTTGAAATAATTCATGCAAATTTGTAAGTGAATAGGGATGCGGCTCCAAGCCCAAAAGCCAAAGACCCCGGGCCTAACCAGTTACTTATTTTTTATTTTTTTCGTAAATGATGCGCAACCCTTCCAGTGTCAAATCATCGTCAATTTCTGCAATCAATTCGCTGCCGCGTCCGATGAGCCTGGCCAAACCGCCAGTGGCGATTATTTTTACGTCCGCGCCCAACTCAGCAATCATGCGGCGCAAAATTCCATCTACTAAACCGATGTACCCGTAATACAAACCGGATTGCACGCTGCTGATGGTAGTTTGCCCAATGACTTCGTCGGGTCGTTTGATTTCGACGCGTGACAATCGTGCAGCACGTTGGAAAAGTGCTTCGGCGGAAATGCTCAAGCCCGGCGTAATCACACCGCCCAGGTACTCGCCGTTTTTGCTGACGGCATCGAATGTCGTGGCTGTGCCGAAATCAACGATGATGCAGGGTGTACCGTAACGGGCAATCGCCGCGACGCTGTTGACGATGCGATCTGCGCCGACATCGGTTTCAGGAGAATAACGAATCGGCATTCCGGTCTCACTCAGATGATCTATGAAATATGGCGTGAGTCCAAAATAAATTTCCGACATTTTGGTGAGTGTAAAATTAAGCGGTGGCACGACGGAAGAAATAGCGATGCCGCCAATCTTTTCGGAATCCATTTTAGCCAGCGTAAAAAGATTGCGAAAGAGAATGCCGTATTCATCAATCGTGCGATTACGTTCGGTCGAAAGCCGCCAATTGGTGATTAGTTTTTCGCCTTCGTAAACGCCCGCGACTGTGTTTGTGTTGCCTACGTCAATAACCAGGAGCATAAGTTTTTTTGGAGAGCCGTGAAGTTGTGAATTAGTAATTTCGTATCTTACCAGGTAAAGGGAAGATGGCACAAACGGATTAGCCAGGATTGCCTGGAATTTTGCATGGCTGTTTTTTTAGTGCAGAAGAGGGAAAGATTCTGCACGGACTTTATTTAATCATCTTTCGCAAATCTTTGACGTGGGTTGAAATTCGGTCGTGGTCGTTGCGGTTGGGGGCAAGGCGTAAGATCGTCTCGAATGCTTCAGCGGCGAGCGCATATCTTCCACTGGTTTCGTAAATCTGGGCGAGTTCCAGCCAGGTTTCCGCCTGATAAGGATTTGCCTGCGCAGGGAATTTTTGCAGCAAAGTTTTCGCTTCGATTTCGGCTTTGTCGAATTGACGCGTGAGGCGTGCGGCACGAACCAGCATCAGGCGTGATTCAGGAATGGTTGGATCGCATTGCACCGCTTGCGAAAAAGCGCGTTCAGCCTGGTCAAATTTATTTTGCTGATAGTAATGATAGCCGACATGAAAAATCGGAGCAGCCCACGCCGGAGCAAGTTCTACGGCCTTTTGGTAAGCCTTAAAAGCTTTGTCGTTATCATTGCGTTTTTCGTAAGCATAGCCAAGCGCATTCCACGAATACGCCGCACGTGAATCAAGCTTCAACGCCTGCTGCAAAATATTGACCGCATCCGGGGCGCGATTTTCTTCAATCAGAGCGCGACCTTCGCAAAATAAATATTTCGCTTCGATTTGAGCATCGGTTGAATTCAGTGATTTCAATAAACGAAAAGCTTCTGCGCCCTGCCGGAAGGAATGCTTGCTGACACTGTTGATTGAGGCCTGCACATAATTGCTGATGGATTGTTGGCCAATATTTTCGAGCAGGCTGCTCAACGTAATTTCCAGGCTTTTGCGATTGGGGTCCTGCGGCGCAGTCTGGATTAATTGTTGATATTGCTGCCAGGCCTGACCAATTTGTTTTTGCGCCAGCGACTGTTTGATTTGTGCCACGAGGGGCGAAGTTGGCGCGGTTGAGGCGGTCGCCGCCGGATGAGCAAGTTTTACATTAACGACAGTTCTTTCTGCGCTTAATAGCAGTGTTTGCGTCACCGTTGCTGTGCCCGGTGAATCAATAGAAAATTCATGCTGCCCAGGTTTCAGTTGTTCGATCAGCAAAGCACCATTCGGACGAATTTTGCCACGAAAGGAATTATTCAAATAAACGTCGCTGCCCGGTAAGCCACGCACTTCGATGGACACCGTTGCGGTGGTTGGTTCTTCCGGCTCAGGTTTGGAAGTTGATGGGAGCGCGGCTTTGCTCAGGACGGCCAAAGGCAGGCGCGGGTCAATGCTGCCGGCGGCGCGTGGATGTTGCAGGGCTTTGGTTTCCTTCGGAACAGTTTCGGATAAATATTCCAGAATCTCCGCTGCCCGCACGACTCCGTCTTTATCTTTGTCCGCTTCACCTTTCAATCCTTTGAGCAAAAAATTAGTGAACACACCGTGTCCACCGCCCCACTTGTCACTTTCATAACTGCGTTCATCGGCGCGTGAACCGAGAATGCGCAAAACACCTTTGCCGCTTTTGCCAACTTCATCCAGATAGCGATTGACCATCATTTGTGATTCAGCACCGCGCGAAGTCCAACCAAGTTTCCCGGCATGGCAGGCATCAGCAATGAGAATCACGGAACGCGCCTTAATTCGTTCGGTGACGATACGATCAAGTTCGGCAAGCGGGAGCGCGGTCGCGTAAAGATTTTGTGGGTCAGAATCGTAGGCCAGCAAATAACCGTCGCGTTCGCCTTCGACTACGCCATGTCCCGCAAAGAAAATCACAACGACATCATCCGGCTCGACAGAACGTGGCAAAGCTGTGCCAAGCGCGCTTCTCATGGCAGAAATCGTCGCGTCCTGATTGAGCAAAAGGGTGATCTGGCTGGCGGGAAAACCCCCACCATTCGGGCTGCGCAAAAAAGCAGCAACATCTTGTGCATCCTTATGCGCGTATTGAAGCTGTTGCTCAGCATTCAAATTGCGATAGCTTGAAACCCCGATGACCACGGCCCAAAGCCTGCCTTTACCATCCAAAGTTTCGCCGCTGGTTTGTACCACAGTCAAAGCGCGTTCCTGCTTTTGCGCAAAAGCTTTTGGAGTCAAACTTAGCAGCAGAAATAAGGTGATTAAAAAATATGTTGCGCGTGGAAAATAGTGTTTCATAAATTTGCCTTTAGCAATGGAGGTAGGAGTTTTAGGGCGAAACTCACTGGCTGAATATTCTACACCCTGCGTCAATTAAGGAAGAAGAATAAGCCCTCACTTACATAAGCGAAAAACAGTATCGCTTTCTTTAGTGAGTGGAAAAAAAACAAAGCCTGGCGCGGAAAAGTTGAGAATGGATTAGCTGGCCTGGCGAAGATGCTTTATTTCTCCGGCGAGGATTGTAATTATTTTGCCCGCAGCAGTTTTTAGCATTAAGGCTCCGCTTTTATTCAGCCCCGCTGTTTCGCCGGAAATTTCTTCGTGATCGAAAACAACGATTACCTGTTTATCGAAGGCGTAAGTCGAAAGTTCCTGCCAGCGGCTCAGAATTTTATGTTCCCGTTGGGCGCGTAATTCTTCATACCAGAATGCCAGGCGATCAAGTAAACGATCCCTGAAAATTGTCACCACAAAATTGTCACCTGTCGCAATTTTCAGCGAGGTTGCGGTTGCAGCAAGCTCAGCCGGAAAGACCTGATGATTGAGGTTAACGCCAATGCCAATAATTACTCGTGGAGGTTCATGGTGAGTGCTGGTACTTTCAATTAAAATTCCGCCGACCTTATGATCATTGACCAAAACATCATTTGGCCATTTGATGTCAACGGGTAAAGCAGCAAGCTGAATGATGGTTTCGGCGACAGCAATGGCAGTCATCAAACTTAACAAAGGAATTTTTTCGGCGGCAATTTCAGGCCTTAACAGCACTGATAAATACAGCCCTTCGCCAGCTACTGAATGCCACGCTCGATCACGCCTGCCGCGTCCCGCGGTTTGTTCATCCGCCGTGACGCAGGTAAATTCCGGCGCGTCCGACATCGTTTTCAAATGATCATTGGTCGAACCGAGCGAGGCGAAATGGTGAATCGTGAAAGGCGGGAGAAGAAACATCTGGAAGTCAGAAGTCAGAAGTCAGAAGTCAGAAGTCAGGGTTTGTTTTCACCTCAGTGGCTAAACCCTAAATCCCAAACCCTGAATCCTGACTAATTAATTTTGATCTTGAAACTAATATCAACCGCTGGCGCTGAATGGGTAATCGCGCCAATTGAAATCAGGTCAACTCCAGCTTCGGCATAAGCTCTAACATTTTCTAGCGTGATGCCGCCCGATGCTTCGGTCAGAGCGCGATGCTCGGCGGGCGCTGAAGATTTCACCAGACTCACGCAGGCCTGCACCTGATCGGGCGTCATATTATCGAGCATAATAATGTCGGCTCCGGCGTTGAGCGCCTGTTCGACCTGCGCAGCATTGGCTGTCTCAACTTCGATTTTGTGCAAATGTCCGGCAACTTCACGGACGCGTCGCACGGCTTCTTCAATGCTGCCAGCGAGCGCGATGTGATTATCTTTGATGAGAATTCCGTCGTCCAAACCTAAGCGATGATTGCGACCACCGCCACAGGTTACGGCATATTTTTCAAGCATTCGTAAACCCGGGGTAGTTTTTCGAGTATCTACAATAAACGCGTCCGTGCCTTTGATCGCGTCAACGAAGGTTTTGGTTTTGGTGGCGATGCCGGAAAGATGTTGCAGGAAATTCAGCGCCGTGCGTTCTGCCGCGAGCAACACTTGTGCATCACCGCTGGCACGCGCAAAAACTTTGCCTGCCGGAATTTCTTCCCCATCGTTGGCGGTAGACTGAATTTGCATTTCTACCTCGAACCAGGTGAACACGGCATCAGCAATTTCGATCCCGGAAAGAACCATATCCTGTTTGGCTAAAAAGCTGCCCGTGCCACGCGCCGTCATCCGAATCGTTGCCCGCGAAGTGAGGTCGCCGCGTCCGAGGTCTTCGAGCAGGGCGCGTTCAACTGCTTCATAAATATAATCAGAATCGAGTGGAAGAATCATAAATTTAAGCGAAAAGGCTTGCCTGATTACCTTTGTTTTTTTGCTCTGCGATGTACTCAGGCGGTGTCCAGAGATATTTCTCAATTGCGCAGCGCCCTTTGTCGTTGAAAATAATTCCTTCAGTTTCCAGCAATCGTTGCTGCAAATCCGGCGGTGTCGTCACTCCGGCGGTTGAGCATCCACCCTGTGAATTAATGACGCGATGCCATGGGATACTGCGACCATCATCAGGGGTCGCATACATAATGTTGCCAATCGCACGCGCATCATATCCGACGCCTAAAACCTTGGCGACCAGACCATAACTCATCACGCATCCAGGTGGAATGCGCAGAACTAATTCGTAAGCCCGCTCACGAAAGCTGGGATCATCTTTCGGGCGCAACGGATTTGCGTTAGCAATGATGTTTTTTGTCATCGTTGATGAAAGAGTAACGTCCGACAAGGCTGCCAGCTTGTCGGACACCTGGCGCAGAAGCAGCTTGCGATAAAAATTAGGCTGCCGTCAATCTGCCGACAAGTTGGCAGCCTTGTCGGACATTTATGTTTGTGTTAGCCAAACAGCGATGGACATTCACAGCCCAGAATGCGCAAATAAGTGTAAAGCTGACCACGATGATGAATTTCGTGTTCGAGCATGACATTCAAAAGAGCGGCGCGTGGCATCGCTTTTTCCGGCCCGAACGGCGCGACCATCTCACTCATTTGTTCGGGAGTCAGGGCCGCAACTCTGGCCACACCTTCGTCGTGCGATTTATTAAACGCGGCGATTAACTCTTCAGTGTTGTTGATAGCGGCAGGCAGATTTTCTTTGGCAAAACCACCAGTCATAGCGGATTCAGCAAAGAGCCATTCCGCGATATACAGATGGTTCATCAATTCGCCGAGCGGCATTGCGCTGTCACAGGGCTTCCAATCATATTTATCATCGGGAGCGGATTTCATGAGACGTGCGCTTTGTTTGTGGACGCGTGCCCAGTTGGCAATAAATGGATCAAGATGCGATGCAGGTGCTGACATAAATTTTCCTTTTCTGTGGTTGAATAATGAACCGCAAAATTCTGACCTGTTGGGTGCTGACTTCGCGGCTGGTTGTGCGACGGCGAGGATTATAACGCTGAAGATAAGTGATTGCGATGCTGACTCAATCTTCGAGTTCTTTTCCGCGTGTTTCCGGCAACGTCAACATCAGCAAAGCGCCGGCAATTAAGAATAGTGATGTGACTCCCAGCGCACTGCCAACACCGCTGCGCTGAGCGATTGCTCCGACCAGCCAGGGCGCGGTTGCACTCATGGCGCGACCAATGTTGTAAATGACTCCGAGTGCTGTGGCACGAATTCGTTGCGGAAACAATTCGGAAACCATCGCGCCAAAAATTCCAAAATAGCCTGAGCCGAAAAATCCCAGCACTGGTCCCAGCGTCATCAGCACCGTTTGATTCGTGGCATTCAATCCGTAAATCGGAGTGACAATAGCCGTGATCAGTAAATACAAAATAAACGCCGGTTTGCGCCCCAGCCAGTCGGCGATAACGCCAAAACTTAAGTACCCGGCAAACGCGCCGATTTGCACCGGGATAATCCACCACGTGCTTTTCACGATGCTCATTCCCGCGCCGCCCTTTTCAAGCGGCGAAGCCAGAAAGCCTGGCAGCCAGGTGAAGACGCCCCAATAAGCGATCAAGACACAAATTGCTACAGCCCCGGCGCGTAAAGTAAATTTACGATATTTTGGGCTGAACACTTCCAGCGGTGAAGCCGGATTTTGCCGTTGCGTTTCATCCAGAGTTTCCGGCACGTGTTTGCGCACCCACAAAATTAGCAGAGCCGGGAAGAGTCCAACCAGAAATAATAAACGCCAGTTTGGGAGCAAGGCCGCGGCGAGGAGAGCCGCCAAAATATAACCAATCGCCCAACCGGATTGCATCACCGCAATCGCCCTCCCGCGCACTTCAGCCGGCCAGGTTTCAGCGACCAGCGCCGCGCCGCAAGCCCATTCGCCACCCATTCCAAAACCCAGCAAACCACGCCAGAAAATTAATTGTGCGAGAGGAGAAATTGGAATCAATCCGACGGTTGCCGTGCCTGCGCTGGCAAGCGAATAAATGAGCAGGGTGAGCGACAGGGAAGTCTTGCGCCCGAGGCGATCCGCCAGAATACCAAATCCGATGCCGCCAATCGCAGCAGTGAATAAAGTAGCGGAGGCGACGCTGCCAGCTTGTGTGATGCTCAGGCCAAATTCGCGCATCAGCGTGGTGAGTGCAAACGAATACAACATGGCATCCATCGCATCCAGCATCCACCCAGCCTGCGCAGCAAACAGCGTGTTCCATTGTGTCCGGGAAATTTTCATAGCCAGCGATGAACTATCAGCCTTTAGCCGTGAGCGCAAGAGTAAGCAAAATTAGGATTGTAATTGCAGAATGGCTAAAAGCTAATAGCTCACGGCATATCTTATTTTTTGGCAGGATTCAATTCAGCTTTGATTACGGCAGCTTTGCCGGAAGGGAGAAAAAACTTTTGCTCGAAGGCGGAATAGTTAGGTGCCACAACCAGCACCGTATGTTCACCCATCAGCATCTGGACTGTGCGCGGCGCTGTTCCACTGTATGCACCGTCAAGGTAAAGTCGCGCCCCGGCAATTTGGCATTCAATCGTTATTTCACCTATGCCTGAACGCACACCGATTAAATCTCCGGTGATGGGTGGAATCGGAATGCCGTTGGCGAGGGCTTCCTGTTGGGCCAGTGTGTTGGCATCAGGGCGTTCGACAGGTTTGGCTGCGCCTGCCACATTCATTACAGGCTCAGTTTTTGGGGCCAGCGAACTGATGTCAACCGCTGGTGAAAGCAGGCGATTGATGCTTTGTAAATTCAGGTCCTGCGTTCCGATTTCTCTGGAAAAGCGCAGCATAATACGTGGATCGGGTAAGGGTTTGGATACTTTGGGATTTTTGCTGGCGACCATTTGCAAGCTTGCCGCCGATGGACGGGCATTGGCTTCTGCGCCAAAACTTCCTACTGGTTTAAGATCAGGTAGCGGGGCCGCAGTTTCCGCCACTTCATTTAAATGTTCGCTATTGAAATAAACCTCAATGACTTTGTTTTTAAAACGAAGTTCTTTGATGAGGACTAATTCGCCTGGTTGCACAGCGGATTGCAAATCGGCGAGCGGTTGCGCTTTAAGTTGCCCATCCAAAATTTCAACGCCGCGCTCGCTGGCTGGAATGACAATTTTCGCGCGGACAGGTTTGCCGGAATAATAATCGTTGAGTAAAAGCTTGAGATCGGAATCAATTCGTTTGTCGGAGGCCGCCTGGCGCGGGCGCTCGCTCTGACCTGAAATTGATTGAAGGAACATGACAGCCATCAGCCCCAGGCTCAGCAGGCTTTTTCCAGCAATTCCGGTGGGCGCTAGAGTAAGCACAATCATAAATATTTCTCGTGGGTTATTCCTGAGCGCACTTTCGGCAAGGGAAAGAAAGTTTTTATCAGGTGGGGCGCGTTTGAAAAGTTAAATTAAGTGGCCCAGGCTTCGGTTTATACTTACGACAAAACCGAAGCCTGGGCCAAATTTAATTAGCTGATTTTGAGAATCGTGAAAGCTTCTTTACGGGTGAAGGTTTTGCCTGTCACGTTGTCAGTGACTTTCACGGCAATGTCATAAGTACCCGGTTGTAATTGCTTCAGCGGCATCAACCGCGCCAGCGTGATTTGCTGGCTGTTGAGTGTGCTCAAGCCGGACTTACCGTCCTCTTTAAGCTTGACGAGTTCTTTGTCCTTGCCTGATTGCGTGATGATGTACTCAATGTCTACGCTGGGCCGCAATGTCGCCTGATCAATTGCCACATTGTAAACCTGCATATAAACGCCGAGCGTTTGATCCTGTTTGTATTCAGCCGTAGCGTTCGGGATGACTTTGAATTGACCACGCACAAAAGGCCCCGTTGCCAGACGACCATTGAGCGGTTCAATCCTTGAAGCCAGAACCAAAGTCGAAGACGACAAATTTCCTTCATCGTATTTCGGCACGACAAAGCCCTGATGTTTGATGTCTGTGCGACCACTGTTTACGTCGCGCACCACCAGATCAACTTTATAAGTTCCCGGCGGCAGCATCAAATCTTTCTGATAAACCGATTTGGCTTTTTGGCCGACTTCAAGCTGTTCAGGCAGGTAACTGGAAGTCACCACATCTTCAAATAATCCTACGCGACGCCCGGAAACATTGACGATGCGGGCGTGAACGTTGGCAGCGGCTTCCTGAATTCCACCTCTGGATTTGTACACCAGGTCGGAGTTGTCCAACTGCAACGTGAACGAAGTCATCACTGCCGAATCCGTCACCCGCGCAAAATTAATTGCCATTCCGGTCGAAAGGACATCCACATTAATTTTGGGACTGTCAGATTCACCTGCATAGGCCTCCAGGTCTTTAAATTTAACTTTTGGCGCACGTTGTAAGGCGGTGTATTGTGCCAGGCGCTCAAATGGCTGATCTTTGGCGCGTTGCCCGAAAAGCTGTCCGCTACCACCCTGATTATTACTGCTGTAACCCGCGATGCGATCAGCTTTCGAGCTTAATCCCAACTCTTCGGACATGGTTAGTCCGGCATTGGGAACATATAACAAGGCGTCTTTTTCGTTGGGACTGCGTGCGATGCGATATTCGCCTGAACCCGTGGGGTCTACGAATTCAATTTCGATGTCCGAACCAACGCCTTCGATGTAGCGATACCACCAGTTTTCAAAGGGGAAGGTTGAAGTCGTGCCGCCGCCTTCCCAGGTGGGACGATTGTAGCTGCCACCGGAAGGATGAGTTTCTTTTTCATCCGGCTTGCCAAACATGATGTAAATGCGCCCACGATCAGTTTTCCAGCCGGGAATACCACTGGCGAAATTTTCATTCGCGTAAGCAATGCGCTGGTAATAATCCTCGCGGTATTCGTTGATGTCAGTGTCGGGATCGGGATCACGACGGAGCCAGAATTGCTCAATGAATTGTTCGCGCTCATCATCCGTTTTCAGGGACTTAAAGGTGCTGCGCTCTTCATCCGTAATGATGTACAGCACATCTTCATTCATCCATTTTTTGTAAACACTACTCAGTGTTTCTTTTCTGCCGGCTTTTTCCTGTTCTTTGCGGCGCTTGTCCTGCTCTTTTTGCTTTTTGGGGTCTTTGTCCTGTGCGAAGACAGAGAAAGACGAAGCGAACAAGACCAGCATCAAAAGTTGCGAAACACGTCGCAACGTTGAGTGATTAAAGTTAATTGACATAATAAAACATCTCCTCGGCTTTTCAGGGGGCATCCCCCCGCGAAAGTTTATCGCTCACATTAGCCTCAAAAAACTGCCAGCTATTTGTTAGCATCGGCTTTACGACCTTCCATAGGCCTTAGCCTCAATCACAGGGCTAACCGAGTTGGTAGGGATTCAAGTGGAGAAAATTCTAAGCTAGTTCCCAGGCAACGTCAAACATCTTTTCGTTTTCGGCGCAGCCTCAATTGCCTGAGCGGATGAAAGCCAGAAAAATAGCGGGCGGATTTTTTTACAAAATTCTGAATAAAATTCAGAATAATGGAAATCGTTATGCTGAATGGTTGAACAGATTTCTGCTAAGTATAACATCCTCAAAGCATTTGATTTGCAACCGAAATGGCATAGCCATTGCTTAACTAATTCAGTTCTCACAAGCTTATTCGAGAAAGTGAATTTTCGACTTACCATAAGCTGCACTTTTAACTGCGAATGCGTTTTAGCAACCTGACTGATGAAAAACGCAGGAGCAAATCAAGACTGAATAAATTAAGGAGTTTCCCCTATGAGAAAAGTTGCAATAGTATTCATTGCACTGATGGTTTTTTCCCTGACTACCTTTGGTCAATCCACCCTAGGTCGTATTATTGGTACGGTACGGGATCAAACAGGTGCTGTCGTTCCTAATGCCAAAACGACGATTACTAACCAGAGTACCGGGCAGGTAATCCAAAATGTTGTTACAAATAGTGAAGGAATATTTATTGTTCCGCAGCTAACTCCTGCTTCGTATACGGTGAAGATTGAAGGCGCAGGGTTTAAGATCGGAGTCTTTACTGAGGTTACAGTTGAAGCCTCAAGAGATTATTCCTTATCTGTAACACTGGAAGTTGGTGGAGCGAATGAAACGGTACAAGTAGCGGCTGGCACAGATTTGGTCAACACTTCATCGCCGGAGTTGAGTACTACAGTTATTCGCCGTCAGATTGTTGACCTCCCTCTTAACGGTCGTAACCCGATTGAGTTGATTCGCTTACAGGCAGGTGTGGTTGGGTTGCCCACACGCACAAGTACGACAATCAACGGTGGGCGTCCAAGTTGGACACAATTGACACAGGATGGTATCAACATTCAGGACAATTTTATCCGTACCAATTCGCTGGACTTTGTTCCTAATCGCCCGACTTCTGATGGTATAGGCGAATTCACTATCACGACAAATACGCAAGGTGCCGATGCAGCCGGAGGTGCTTCGCAGGTCAAATTAGTCACGCCTGCTGGCACGAACAAATTTCATGGAAGCCTTTACGAGTTCAACCGAAATTCTGCTTTTGGGGCGAATAGCTGGTTCAATAATGCCACGGTCAGCGCAACGACAGGTAAAACAATTCCTCGTTCCTTCCTGAATCGCAATCAGTTTGGTGGCAATATTAGTGGCCCGGTTTATCTTCCTCATTTCGGAACCGGTGGCAGCCCTGTCATTAGCGGTAAGGACAAGCTGTTCTTTTTCTTTACTTATGAAGGATTCCGCCAACGGCAGCAACAATCCCAAAATAATACGATTCCAGTCAATAATGATTTCCTGACGGGTGTTTTCAGATATGTGCGCCCCAGTGATAGCAGTATTCAGGCGATTAACATTCTTTCCGTTTTGCCGGGTATCACACTTGATCCCAAAGTAAAAAGTTTGCTTTTAGATGTAATGCCTTCGGCAGCAATTGTCAATAATTATGATGTTGGGAATTCGACGGCGACGCGCATTTTGAACACGGCGGGTTATCGCTTCAATCAGAGCCGAGCCACAGATCGTAATCAATATGGGATGCGCTTTGATTATCAGGCAAATGACAAAAACCGCTTTGAGTTCATTCATACTAAATTTAAAGATCGTGATGATCGTCCCGATTTAGACACCATCAATTTACGTCCAAAGGTCTTTACCGAATCGAATGTGAAACTGATCGTTGGTGCTTGGCGTTGGTCTCCTACCTCCAGGCTCAATAATGAATTGCGCATCGGAGCTAACATTGCTCCGGTTTCTTTCAGTTCAAGCGAGAGTTTTAGTGGCTCTATTTGGGCTATTCCTTTCCTGACACTTCGTGAAGCAAATTTTCAACCGCAGGGACGTGATACCAATACCTATCAATACATTGACAACGCTTCTTATATCGCGGGTAATCATTCCCTGCAATTTGGTGGAAGCCTTCAGAAAATCACCGTGCGTCCTTATAATTACGCTGGACGCTTCCCGACTGTAAATTTTGGATTTAGCACATCTGCCCCAACCGCCGTTCAATTAACTGCTGCGAACTTCCCCGTTTGTACCCCAGCCCCCTGTACAAATATCAGCGCGGCAGACTTATCTAACGCAAATGCTTTACGATCATTTTTGGGTGGAGTTATTTCGTCCGTAAGTCAAACTTTTCAGGTAAAAGATAAAACCTCTGGCTATACAGCTGGAATTCCTAATGACCGTACATTCTTATTAGATAATTGGTCTACTTATTTCCAAGATAACTGGCGCATTAAGCCTAACCTTAGTTTGCGCTTGGGGTTGAAGTGGGAATACTTTAGCCCACTTCGAGAAAAGAATGATCTCCAGTTATTACCAGTAATAACCGGAGATGCCAGAGCGACGTTGCTCAGCCCGACGGGAACACTTGATTTTGTAAAAGGTGATTTTTACAAAAAAGACCTGAATAATTTTGGGCCTTCAGTTGGGCTTGCCTGGGATCCATTCAAAGATGGCAAGACCTCTGTTCGTGCTGGATACACCATGGCGTTTGTTAATGAGGAAACCGTAACAGTTGGGCGGACGGCTTCAACCAACAACAGTGGTTTAGCTTCAACGTTGAGCCTTATTAATTTATATAATACGGTCAATGCGGGAGTGCCAGTGGTAACCGCGCCGACATTTAAAGTACCGCGTACCTATGGCGATCAACTCGGACTCAGTTTGACCTCTTTGGCACAGACAATTGATACAAATATTAAACAGCCCTTCGTTCATCAGATTAGCTTTGGAATTGAGCGCGAAATAGGCTGGGATATTGCTGTCGAAGCTCGTTATGTAGCTACGATGGGCAGAGATGTTTGGCGTGGTATTGAGTTGAATCAAATTGGGTTTAATAGTGCTTTCTTCCAAGACTTCCAGCGCGCACGTAGCAATGGATTTATTGCACTTAATACACCAAGCACAACTCCTGGATGTGCAACTGGAGCTTGCGGAGTTTTCAATCCTGCCTATAACGCTAGTTTGACTGGCAGCCAACAACTTACTGAGTTGACAAAATATGGAGCCGGGTTACTAACACAGGCGAGTGTTAGAACTGCACTTCAGACAGGGCAACCTGCCAGTCTTGCCAGCGCTTATATCACTTCAGCGGCAAGTAGAACTGCTGCTTTGGCGGCGGGTTTCTTACCTAATCCAGGAATTTTTGGCGCGGGACTAATCGTGAACGGCGGGACAACTGATTATCATGCGCTTCAAATGGAAGTGCGTCGCCGCTTCAAGAATGGCATTTTTGGTCAGATGAACTATACGTTTAGTAAAGTTCTGACGAATTCAGCAGGTACTTCACAATCACGCTTTGAGCCGTATGTTGATAATGCTCAACCGGGAATTGACAAAGTTCGAGCGGATTTTGACGTTACTCATATCATCAATGGAAGTCTCATTTTTGAACTTCCATTTGGCAAAGGGAAGAAGTTCCTAAGCAATACAAATGGCGTAGTTGATCGGATTATTGGCGGGTGGCAGATAAGCTCAATTTTCCACTATCAAAGTGGAGCGCCGATCTCTATTCTTTCTGGTCGCGGAACTTTCAGCAATACAGGCAGTAATCCTGCGGTGTCCAGTCTGAATCGAGATCAGATCAAGGATTTATTTGGCATTCGCAAACAAGCAGATGGCAAGGTCTATTATATTGATCCTAAAGTGGTTGACCCAAATACTGGATTTGCTGTCGGCCCTGATAATGTAGGCAATACTGCTGGTTTTACTGGACAAGTCTTTTTCCATCCTTCGGCTGGAACTATTGGTAACTTGCAGCGCTTGCAGTTTGATGGTCCATCGCAAACTTCGTGGGATTTCGGCGCTATAAAACGAGTCCGGTTAAATGGTGAAGGTGAAAGAAATCTGGAATTTCGTGCAGATTTCTTTAACTTTCTGAATCATCCGCTTTTCTTTGTGGGGGATTACAACGTTAGTAGCTCACAGTTTGGTCGTATTACAGGCTTGAATTTTGGGCCACGCGTAGTACAGCTTGCTTTGAAACTAAATTTCTAAGCGAGCGATCATAAGACAGTAAAAATCTATGAGGCTGAGAAATATTTCTCAGCCTCATTTTTATTGGTTATTGTGTAACTTGACATGCGTGCATACGAACCATAGACTCCAATTGGTCGCATTCTCCAAAAGCAAGAATGTTCTTTGAAGTGGGGGTGCACAGGTTTCGATGGGAGACCTGCAGCGACGGATGCATACCGGGATGCTTGTAACCCGTACTCTGCAAGCAAAACATAATTGCGAATACAGAACTCGCGATGGCAGCCTAGTTAACTCTAGTTCACTGTCCGTTCGCTCGCGCTTTGTCTATAAGTGCGAA
>JANMKB010000145.1:0-8625 GCA_031371805.1 Blastocatellia bacterium
AATACTGGTACTGCTTGATGTCACTGAATTGCCGTCGTTGTAAATGCCGCCGCCGAGTGGTGCCGTATTGTTGGCGATAGTCGAGTTGATCAGTGTCAAGGGGCTTTGGTTGCGAATGCCACCACCTCTTACACCTGCTGCCCTATTGCCGGAGATGGTTGAGTTCGTCACCGTCAATATGCTGAGGTTATAAATGCCGCCACCGCTAACTGCTGCTGTATTGCCAGAGATGGTCGAGTTCGTTACATTCACCCGCCCGCCACTGTCAAAGCCGCCGCCGTTGCCGCCGGTTGCCGTATTGCCGGAGATGCTCGAGTTGATCACATTCAGCGTGCCATTCCCGTTAATGGCACCGCCGGTAAGAGCCATATTGTTGGAGATGATCGAGTTCGTTACCGTCAGCGTGCTACCCAGGTATCGAATGCCGCCGCCACTACTACCATTAACATTTCCCCCTGAAATAGTCAGCCCGGAAATGCTTACAGTCACGGCTCCACTTACGAGAAAGACACGACTGGTAGCGCTTGCCGCCGCCGTATTTTGTATGGTCAACAAATTCGCGCCTGGGCCAGCGATTGTCAGATCTTTGGCAATCGTAATTTGTCCACTCGAAAGCGAAATTGTGCCTGTCACGGCAAAGTTGATCGTATCGCCGGGGGCTGCTGCCGCAATCGTATCGCGTAGGCTGCCCGCGCCGCTGTCATTCGTATTGCTTACGGTGAGCGTTGCCGCCATCCCCGTTCCCGCGCTAAGCAGGACGAGACCGACGATGAACAACATTCGTTGGAGTGTGGTGAGGGTGAGCTTTAACATAAAAATTATCAGGGGAAAAAATGTGTAAGTGAAAAATGCTGCAGCAGGCTAGCGCAAAGAGCGCCCGTCCATACACCAGAAGGCTAACATTGCGAAACGGCGGACATTTCCAGGAAAATCAGACGCTAGAAACAGTAATAATGGTTAGCAGCTTTTCAGGAGGAGAAGGAATTTGCCGGAATTGTGAGGAAAGCTACAAGGCGAGAATATAAGCGCAGACATTTTTTGTCAAGATACGGAGGAGTAAGGATTTCAGGGCGGCCTATGGAGTGCGGCGATCTTGACGCCGCTTTTCGTTCATCGCGGAAAGCTGACGTTATAACCAATTAATTTGGTAACGAACACCAAAGCAGCGTCAAGATCGCCGCACTCCATAGGCACTTATACCCTTGAAATTTGCAGCAGACTTTCTCCAAGCCGCGCCATTTCCTGCAACGACAAAGTTTCACCGCGCCGCCGTCCATCAAGCGCAGATTTTTCTAAAGCCTGAGTGATTGATTTGTCGTCTCCTAAATGCAATCTGCCACGCGCCGCACGCAAATTATTCAAAATCGTTTTGCGCCGCTGAGCAAAAAGCGAACTGATGAGCGCGACAAAATATTTCTCATCGCTGATTTCGGCGGCAGGCTTTTCGCGCACAGTTAAGCGCATCACGCTGGAATTGACCTTCGGCATTGGTCGAAAGGCTCCTGCTGGCACATCAAACAATTTTTTCGCGGTGCAATAAAATTGGACGAGGGCGGAAAGATAGCCGTACTCCCTGCCGCCCGGTTGTGCCGTGATCCGCTCCACCACTTCGCGTTGCAACATCAGCGTCATCTCAGAAATACAGGCGCGCTGCTCAATTAAGCGCTGCATAATTGCCGTCGAAATGTAATAAGGAAGATTCGCCACAACGCGAGCGGTTACCGCAGGTTTGATCAATTCACTGAAATTTACAGTGAGCGCATCAGCCGCGATCAGTTGAAAATTGGGCGCATCGGCAAAGCCTGCCGTCAGGTCAGGAATTAAATCACGATCAAGTTCAATGGCAATAATTCTGGCCTGCGAAGCGACTAATAAATCGGTCAGAGCGCCATGCCCCGGCCCGATTTCGATGATGGTTTCATCCGGTTGCGGAGCGACAGCATTCACGATGCGCTGCGGATAGTGCGCGCCAAATAAAAAATTTTGTCCGAAAGATTTTTTTGCGTGCATCGTTAACGGGAACAGTACTGCGAGCCGTAGCGAGTCCATTCGCCGGAACAGTACTGCGAGCCGTAGCGAGTACTTTGGTTAGGGAGAAAGTCTGCGATAATAAAGCAGACTCGCTACGGCTCGTAGTACTGTTCCGCACTCCATTTTATTTCGCCGCCCACTTCAAATAAAGTTCAGGATTTTTCTTTACTTTTTCCAGGCATCCGGCGCAACAGGCGTAGACGGTTTTGCCATTGATTTCCGCTTTGATGTTCTTGTCTATTGGTTCACCGGTGACAGGGCAACTCTCAATGCCATCGCCTTTCCCCAGGAATTTTGCCACGCTGCCTGTGGCTGGTTCGGCGTGATGATGTTCTTCAGGTTTTGCGGTCATTCCCTGCACGGCTTTGATTTGTTCGGCGACGGTTTTCTTCACATATAGTTCAGGATTTTTCTTTGCCGTTGCCACGCAATCATCGCAGCAGAAATAAACTTCGCGCCCGAACAATGTGGCTTTGTGTGTTTTGTTTTCCAGCTTATCTCCGCTCACCGGACAGGATTCAATCCCATCACCTTTTGCTAAAAATTTGTCTTCGACTTTGGCGACTTTGGTAACTTTCGCGCTTGCTTTTCGTTTGGCAGACTTTTGGGCGAAAGATGTGACAGTCAAGCCGCTCAATAATAATAGTGAAATGATGATGACTAATTTTCTGGATACTGAATTCATATAGTTTTCTCCTTGAGCACAAACTTTTCAGTTTGCATTGTTTTCTTACTTGCCTGGTGAATGACACGACGCAAACTGGAAAGTTTGCGTAACTGTTCATTACCAAATCTGACAGTGCTTTTCCCCTTCTCTGACCATCGGGTCGCCTTTCTGACAACCAAAGGCTTCGGCAAAGGGAGCGAAATTTGACAGCGGCCCGTTGCCACGAAAACGTCCGAGCGGATGCGGGTCGCCCAGTGTTAAGGTGCGTTCCGCTTCAGGTCGTGCCAGCGATGCCCACACCTGCGCCCAGCCGATGAAAAATCTTTGCTCCGGGGTAAATCCATCAATGTTCGCGGGGCGGGACTTCCCTTCCAAAGATTTTTTGAATGCGTAATATGCCATCGTCACGCCGCCTAAATCACCGATAGATTCACCCAACACTAATTTGCCGTTTTGGAACAAGCCATCCGCAACTTTGTAGCTGTTGAATTGCTGGACGACGCAATCGGCCCGTGCCATAAATTTCTGGCGGTCTTCGGGCGTCCACCACATCCGCAAATTTCCTTTTTCGTCATAGCGGCTGCCCTGATCGTCAAATCCGTGTGAAAGCTCGTGTCCAATCACTGCGCCAATGCCGCCATAATTAATTGCATCATCCGCTTCAGGATTGAAAAAGGGCGGTTGCAAAATTCCCGCCGGAAAAGCAATTTCGTTATTCGGCGGCGAATAATACGCATTGACAGTCGGCGGCGTCATGCCCCAATCGTTACGATCTACGGGTTGATTAATTTTCGCCAAATTGCGTTTGAGGGCGTATTGACCGATGCGCACGCTGTTATCGAAATAGGATTTGCGATTAATTTTGACAGTCGAATAATCTTTCCATTTATCGGGATAACCGATTTTGCGCGCAAAGGAATTAAGCTTCACCAGCGCCGCTTGTTTCGTCGGTTCGCTCATCCACTCCAGGCCTTTGATGCGCTCACTAAACGCCCCAACCAGATTATCAATCATCGCATTCATCCGCGCTTTGGATTCGGGTGGGAAAGCCTGGGCGACATAGATTTGCCCCAGCGCATCGCCTAAGCCCTGATCCACTGTTTGTACACAACGACGCCAGCGTGGTTGTTGTTCTTTCGTGCCATTCAAAATTTTGCCGTTGAAATTGAAATTTTCGTTAACAAAGGCTGAAGACAAATTGTTCGCGGAATCGCGCAACACCTGCCAGCGCAAATAATTTTGCCACTCCGCAATTGGAATATCTTTCAGCAAACTATTCACGGCGCTGATAAATTTCGGTTGCGCCACATTCAAATCGGTAAAGCCTGCCACGCCACGTCCGGCAAAATAGGAATTCCAGTCAAAATTTGGCGCGAGCGTTTGCAATTCCTTGACCGTTTTTTTGTTGTAACGATTTTCCGGCTCGCGCAATTCTACGGGTGCGAGCGAAGCCTCCGCTAATTTCATTTGAATATTCATCACGGCGGCGGCATTGGCCTGCGCTTTGGCTTCATCGTCGCCAATCAGCTTGAACATATTCGCCATGTGCCGGATGAATTGGGCACGAATTTCTTTCGCCTTGTCGTCCGTCTTCGTGTAGTAATCTTTGTTCGGCAAACTCAGACCGCCCTGGAAAAGACTGGCAATATTCATCTGCGAGTTTTTCAAATCCGGGCCGGCTCCAAAGTTAAATAGCGCCGGAACACCATTGCTGTGTAAGTATGCGATTTCGGCTTGCAGTCCTTTTACATCTTTAATTTTTGCGATGCGTGCCAGCAAACGCTGAATCGGTTTCGCCCCCAGTTTTTCAATCGCCGCCTCGTCCATACACGAGGTGTACAAGCCTCCGATTTTGGCTTCGTTGCTGCCAGCCTGGGCATTTTTATTTGCGGCGGCTTTTTCTAAAATTCCCTTCAGGACATTCCGATTATTATCAGCCAGGAGATTAAAGCTGCCCCAGCGCGATTCAGACGCCGGGATTTCGGTATTTTTCAACCAGGTTCCATTAACGTATTTATAAAAATCATCGCAGGGTTTGCAGGTCGTATCCATACGCGCAGGTTCAAATCCATTTCTGAATTGTGCGAATGATTGCACACAAAATGAGAGCGTGAGAAGCAGCACCATTGCGCACTGCATTTTAGAGTATTTCATAACCAACATTCCTTTTGCATAAAGTATCTTGTGTTAACTATCGGGACAGATGATGAAGAAAAGATCATTAAGCGTTAAAAGATAATTTACAATGCCCGTGCGCAGAATGGAAATGCGATAATTATTTTTCCGCTGGATTTTCCATTTCCTTGCCAAACGGCTACCATACATTTTTTCCTGGCTCAGACATACCCCGTCGCTACTGCTCCGGGTACAGTACCGCGAGCCGTAGCGAGCCGGGTCTCCTAACATAACACTAATATTTCAGCACTATGATTAAAACACTTGAATGGACAGACGAAGGCGTAGTCATGATTGACCAGCGCATTTTACCGACCGAAGAAGTTTACCCGATTTTCAAAACGTATCACGATGTCGCCTTTGCCATCAAAGATATGGTCGTGCGCGGCGCTCCGGCAATTGGCGTCGCAGCGGCAATGGGCGTCGCGTTGGGCGCACGTGACATCCCCTCTAATGACCCAGCCGAATTTGAACAGCAATTACAGCAAATTTGCGCGGTACTTGCCGCGACTCGCCCCACTGCTGTGAATCTTTTTTGGGCGATTGAGCGCATGCAAAGGCTGTACGGCAAACTCAAAAATGACGGCTTATCATTAGCCGAAATTCGTTTATGCCTGATCGAAGAAGCAAAGCTGATGCACAGCGAAGATATTGCCGCGAATCAGGCAATGGGCAAACACGGGGCAGAATTAATTTCCGATGGTGCAACCGTATTGACGCATTGCAACGCCGGGGCTTTGGCTACGGCAGGCTATGGCACTGCACTGTGCGTTATTCGGGCCGCCGTCGAAGCCGGAAAAAAAGTAGCGGTTTATGCTGATGAAACCCGCCCGTTTTTGCAGGGCGCACGCTTGACCGCCTGGGAATTGCACAAAGATAATATCCCGGTCACGCTGATTACAGACAGTATGGCCGGGCATTTTATGAAGGCGGGGAAAATTGATTGCATCGTCGTCGGCGCTGACAGAATTGCCGCCAATGGCGATGTCGCCAACAAAATCGGGACTTACTCAGTCGCCGTTTTAGCCAAAGAAAATAACCTGCCATTTTATGTTGCCGCGCCAATTTCAACTTTGGATTTGAGCTTAAAAACAGGCGATGAGATTCCGATTGAAGAACGCCCACAATTGGAAGTCACGCACGTCAAAGGTTCGCAACTAGCGCCCGAAGGAATCAATATTGCCAATCCGGCATTTGATGTAACGCCAAATCGCTATGTCACGGCAATCATCACTGAACGCGGTGTGGCGCGGATGCCATTTGTGGAAAGCCTGAGAGCTTTGGCGTCGTAGATAGTTCGCGGTGGATAGTTCGCAGTACGCAGTAAAGACGTGTATCGCTCGTCAACTCCGTCGCTATGGCTCCGAGTACAGTACCGCGAGCCGGAGCGAGCCGGGTTCCCCTCGTTAACCGCTGTTCACTTCCGAACACGCATCGTACTTAATCGAACAAATTAAATAGCGTGACATGCGAAAAAGGCTGAAGATTCAGCCTTTTTTTATGGTCTCTCATTTGCACTCAGAATCACCGAACCGACAATGAGCAAATTATGGATCGTGAAATTGACTTAACTTTTCGCCGCAAATTATTCGCCAAAAGAACAGTCATTTCTTTGTTGCTGGTGACCGCGATTGCCGCCTTGTTAATTTTCGGGCCGGCGTGGATCAAGCCTTCGCTGAGTCGTAACCGCATTCGCACCGCCAAAGTCGAATCAGGTTCTATCGAAGCTTCGATCACGGCCTCTGGCACAGTTGTCCCTGAATTTGAGCAGGTGCTTTCCAGCCCGATTGATGCCCGTGTTTTGAAAATCCTGAAACGTCCGGGTGATTTGCTTGCGCGTGGCACACCGATTTTACAACTGGATGTCAGCACTTCGATTCTGGCGGTCGAGAAGATCAATCAACAAATTGAATTGAAGCTTAACTCACAGGCTAAAGCCAGGCTGGATTTGGAAAGTACTTTAAATAATTTGCAAAGTCAGCTTGAAGCTAAAAAGCTGGATTATCAATCGCTCAAAGCCAGCACGGCGCGGAATCGTGAGTTGTTCAAATCGGGGCTGCAAGCCGAAGACAAATTGCGGGAAGTGGAATTGCTCGAAGAAAAAGCCGCGCTCGAATTAAAGCAATTGGAAACTGCCAAAAAGACGGCGCAGCTATCAACGAAAACGCAGCTTGAAGGTATTACGCTGGAGCTGAAACAACTCGAAAAAGAACGCGATGAAGCCAAGCGTCAACTGGAATTGGCGACGACAAAATCCGACCGCAACGGCGTGTTAACCTGGGTCGTCCTGGAAGAAGGCGTAACTGTTCCCAAAGGCTCTGTCATTGCGCGAATTGCCGATCTGAATTCTTTTCGTATTGACGCCACGTTGTCCGACGTTCACGCCAATCGCCTTTCACCCGGCATGTCTGCCAGCGTAAAAATT
Source organism: Blastocatellia bacterium (assembly GCA_031371805.1). Taxonomy (GTDB): domain Bacteria; phylum Acidobacteriota; class Blastocatellia; order RBC074; family RBC074; genus JAFDVL01. Next base: position 7,299 of record JANMKB010000145.1, read on the forward strand.
AATGACGATTATTTGCGTGGCACGATTCGCAACATTGATCCGACCATCAAAAACGGCGTGATCGCATTGCAAGTCACTTTGCTCGATAAATCAAGTGAATTGTTGAAATCGAATTTGCGCTGCGATGTGCTGATCGTGACCGACCAGAAAAATAAAGTTCTGCGGATCAAAAAAGGCCCGTTTGCCAATGCCGAAGGAGCGCGTGATGTCTATGTGATTCGCGGCGACACAGCAATAAAAACTCCCGTGAAATTTGGTCTGGCGAGCTTTGAGAACTACGAAGTTTTACAGGGTTTGCTCGAAGGCGATGAAGTGATTATTTCGGATATGACCGATTACCAGCACCTCAAAGAGGTAAAAATAAAGTAATTGAGGAGTTTCCATGAAACAAAAAGCAAATATCAAAAGGCAAATGGCAAAAGGCCGGCACCTGATTTAAGAAATTCAGAAGTGGCTTTCCTTCCGAATCCTACTTTTGCCTTTTGATTTGCGGTGAAGCCATTTGATTGCATTGGTAACTCTTAACGTCCCAAAAGGCTCTACTAATATGATCCAGTTAGAAAACGTCGAAAAAGTCTATCGCACAGCCCGCATCGAAACCGTTGCGCTGACGAATATCAATGTGTCAGTCCGCGCCGGTGAATTCATTTCGATTATGGGGCCGTCGGGTTCTGGCAAAAGCACCTTACTCAATGTCATCGGCTTGCTGGACGTGCCAACAGGCGGCAAAGTCGCGCTCAATCAAAAACCGATCACAGCCTATACCGACAAATTCCTCGCGCAGGTTCGCAACGAAGAACTCGGCTTTATCTTCCAGACATTTCACCTCATCAATGATTTGAGTGTGGTAGACAATGTCGAAATCCCGCTGCTTTACCGCAAAAATGTTTCCGGCTCGGAACGACGCAAACTGGCTTTGGCGGCGCTCGACAAAGTTGGCCTGCATTCACGCGTCCATCACTTCCCTGGACAACTTTCCGGCGGACAGCAACAACGCGTAGCGATTGCCCGCGCCATTGTCGGCAATCCCAAAATATTGTTAGCCGATGAACCAACCGGCAATCTTGATTCACAAATGGGGGATGAAATTATGGATGTGTTGCAAACGCTGAGTCGAGAGCAAAAAACTACGGTTGTCATGGTCACGCACGACCCGCGTCAGGCGGATAAGACAGAGCGGATTGTGCGGTTGTTTGATGGAAGACAGGTTAGTTAACCCTGGGTACGCTGGCGTGGCCCCCGCGGCGCAAAAAAAAAAAGCAGGGGGGGCGCCCGCGGGGCCAGGCGGGGGGAAAAATGTAAAAAAAAAAAAAAAAAAAAACATAAA
>JANMKB010000164.1:0-1921 GCA_031371805.1 Blastocatellia bacterium
AATTGCGTGATAAGCCCTGTCGAGTGCGTTTCAAAAATACCAAAGTCTTCAGCGGTTCGCCGTTGCTGGCACAATTGCGCAAAAGCCGGAAAGGTCTTTTTTCCTATCCTGACATTGTTGTGATTTGCGACGAGCCACAATATTTAGACCATCATCAGGATGTTCTTGTAAACCCACAGATAATTATCGAAGTGCTATCCGATGCGACGGAGGGCTTTGATCGCGGCGCAAAATTTCTTCGTTACCGCAAAGCCTTACCTTCGCTTACTGACTACATTTTAGTTTGGCAAGAGTTGCCGTTGATCGAACACTTCATTCGTCAGGCCGATGACAATTGGCTGGCGCGGTTGATTGAAGGCTTGGATGCGAGCCTGCACATTGCTTCGCTCGACTGCACGCTCAAGTTGTCGGAAATTTATCGGCTGGTCAATTTTCCACCAGAGGAAATAGAGCTACTCGAAGAAGAACAAGACGATTGAGGTTACGAGGTTGTACTGTTCCGCGTGCCAGATGTAAAATCCCTGCCGCTCAGCAAACTTGTTTTCAGCAGGAGGTTGCAACCATGCAGTTCAGCAGACTGGTTTTCACGCTCTTTTGCGTCATCGTATTGACGCCACAATTGCTTTCGCACGCGCAGCAGGATCGCGCGCTCAATGTCACGCGCCAAAGCCCGAACGAGCAACGTGTCGCTCTTGTCATCGGCAACGGCGCATACTCACAAGGCTCGTTAGCCAATCCCGTCAATGATGCGCGCGACATCGCAGCCACGTTGCGCAATGTCGGGTTTGAAGTGCTGCACGGGGCCAATCAAAATCGGCGACAAATGCGCGAGTTGATCCGCCAGTTTGGCGACAAGATTCGCAATGGCGGGGTTGAATTGTTTTACTTCGCGGGACACGGCGTGCAGGTGAGCAATACGAATTACCTGATCCCGGTGGGCGCGGAAATCACCAAAGAAACTGAGGTGGACGACGAAGCGGTCAGCGTGAATTTCGTGCTGGCGCAGATGGAGGATGCGCGCAATCGGCTGAACATCGTCATCCTGGATGCCTGCCGCAACAATCCGTTTGCGCGCAGCTTCCGTTCCGGCTCGCGCGGTTTAGCAGTGACGAAGAGTGCGCCGACGGGAACCTTGGTTGCGTATGCAACAGGCGCGGATAACGTCGCGAGTGATGGCGATGGACGCAACGGCCTCTTCACACAGGAACTGTTGACGAATCTGAAAACGCCGGGGCTGACGTTGGAATCCGTCTTTCGCCGCACGCGTACGACGGTGCGCAGCAAATCGAATGGGCAGCAAGTGCCGTATGAATACACGTCAGTGGAAGGCGAAGATTTTTACTTCCTCGCGCCAGCGACTGGCACTGCGCCACCACCGCCAGTGACTACACCTGCGCCTGTAGCCGCGACCACGCCGCCTGCTACCAAACCCGCCAACAACGTGCGAATGAGCGTGGCGGGCGTGGCGCTCGCAGCGATGGGCTTTGTGACTGCGAGCGTAGATGCCAACGGCAATGTCACGAATCAACGGCAAGAGCAGTGTTATGGCTTTGTCGAGGATTTGGGCAGCAGGGTGAAATTGACGATGGTGGAAATTCCAAGCGGGACATTTCAGATGGGTTCGACCAGCAGCGCGGCCCAGGAAGCATTTGAAGATGCCAAACGGTACAACAAAGATGCGAAGTACGATTGGTTCGCGGATGAACAGCCGCAGCATCAGGTGAGCGTCAACGGGTTTGCGATGGGGAAATACGAAGTAACACAGGCGCAGTGGCAAGCAATCATGGGCAACAATCCGTCAAACTTCAAAGGCGATGAGCTGCCAGTGGAAAAAGTGAGTTGGGAAGATGCTCAGGAGTTTTGCCGCAAACTGAGCGCGCACAGGACGCAATTATCGGCTGCCAACGGAAGCCGAATGGGA
>JANMKB010000171.1:0-15467 GCA_031371805.1 Blastocatellia bacterium
CCACCAGTTGAATATTGAAATGTAATTCTTCGCCAGCCAGCGGATGATTGCCATCCACTGTCACCGTAGTTTCTGTCACCTCGGAAATCAGGAGCGGAATGACCGTCCCATCTTCCCGATGCAGTTCAACCGTCATGCCAATTTCCGGCTCGACACCAAGCTGCATTTGCTCGCGCTGCACAGTCTGAATTAATTGCTCGTGACGGTCGCCATAAGCCTCGTCAGCAGGGATTACCACATCTTTGGCATCGCCTGGCTGCATGCCGATGACGGCCTGTTCAAAGCCCGGAATCACATTGCCTGACCCCAGCACAAAGCCGAGCGGTTCGCGCCCTTCGGAAGAGTCAAAGACCTCACCCGTAACCAGCTTCCCCGTGTAATGCACAAGGACGGAATCTCCTGTTTTTGCAACCGACATGATTTTGCCCTTTCATTCAAACGTCATTGACGCAAGGTTATAAGTGTCACCGTAAAGACGCCGAAAGCGCACAGACAACGCGAATAGTAACTTCAGTAAAATCTCTGCCTTAACTTCGTGTTTGCGGTGAAAAATTGATGAATATTGAAAATAGCTTTTTTAGTAACGCTGGCAGGAAGTTTCGCATAGAGTTTCAGGAAATACCAGGCGAAGTTTTTGCGTAGCCCTGTCATTAATTCCTGCGTTACCGTGATTCTCGTTTGGAAACAGAGTCAGGGACAATCAAACTGATTCTCAATCTGAATGTGTAATCCCTTCAACGTGATTGCCAATCGTATGCTTCTAGTATAGGCGATTTCTCTCTATCGAATGAACTGTTAGAGGGAATCGTAATTCTAAAGAAGCAAGCACTAATAATTACTAAACTGAATAAAATTAATTTCATAAGTTGGCCTAATATAAACCGTATAATGTAAGCTATCTGTTAATTTTTATGGTGGTAAGTTCATATAACATAAGTGTGCTGCCCTTAGAATGACCTGAAACCAAAACCTTGATCTCTAAATGGGAAATTTTTTCAGGCAGTGCCAAGAATCAGCCCCCCATTTAACGCTAACAAACAATTACATTTTTTTGATGATGGCACTTTTGCGCTGATAGACTGATTCGATTTTAATGCCCATAATTTTGGCAACCTCTTTGGCGTGTAATTCTTCAACTACGCAAAGCCTGAGTAAAAATTGTTCGCGTTCGCTGAAACTAGCGATGGCTTGCCTGGCCAATTGTAGTTGATCATCCTGCATCAGTTTTTTCTCTACTGAGACAATAGTTGACGGCGGAATACTGATAAGGTCGTCAAGGCTAATAGGTGATTTTTTCCGCTTCCTCAAAAAATCACCGATCTGATGAAAGGCAATTGGTTTTACTTAGGTTTTAAAAGATGGCTTGTGTTGGAACGTGCGCAGGTTGCGATAATGGCTTTTGATCAGGTTGTATTCGATTTCTGTCGTAAGATCATCGGCGACGTCATCAGTGACCGGATGATGATATACACGAAGAGCGAGTACCACTACCTCACTAATAAGGGCATGCTGGTTTTCGATAAACTCGCTTAGCAAGCTATCGTCGGCTAACCGTCAATCAAAATCATCCATGCGGAGACCTCTGCCAATCTCGGGGGGAAACCTTTAATTACTAAAATCATCGAATTCACTGAGAACTCGCTGAGCCAAAAAATACACTGTGCAACAGGGCTAAGACGCGAGGAGTGTGGCAGAGGTTAGATTGAAAAGCACGATTGTGCCGCCAATCACAAGATGGGTGGTGAAAATTTAAGCCTGAAGAAATTGCAAGTCAGCAGGCTTGCTCACTCCGGTTTGCCATCTTTGATGCAGCGGAAAAACTCTGCTACTTTTGCTCGGTAGAATTTCGCCGTCTCATAGAATTTGTTTTTCAGCACTTTTTCTTCAGTAGTTATCTTGATTGACTTTTTATCGAAGCGGATTACACTTGCCTACATCTTCTGCAATTTATATTTAGTGGTTCTTTTCCAGCTCAATCAGGCCTCGCTCTCATAAATCTGGCGAACGAGTTTTTTTATCGTTCGTAAATTTCCGTAATAGCGGTTAAGCCTGGAGGAAACTATGGGTAGCAAATTGGAATTTACTGATCAGGAAAATTTTTATCAGCAATTGCTTGAACTTGAATCCCGCCACGAAGCTTACGATTTAGACACGGGCATTATGGAGGTTAAGAAACTTCCGCTGCGCCTGCTCCATCACATCGGCGTTACCAAAGAAGAAATCGCACACATCCAGCACAAGGTGGTCGAGGAAAGTGATTTCATGCTGGATTTCATTGAGCCAATGATGGTTAAGATCAATGAAATGATGGGGCGTTATCAACCGGCGCGCGGCTATGAATTTTCGGTCGAAGCCGAAGATTACGACACTATCAAAATTCACGCCCGCCCACAGGCTTAAATGAAGCAGGGGACTGGGGAGCGAGAGATTAAACTCATCGTTCTCACTGTCCCCTTGTTTCCCACTCTCCAGCCCCGCCAATCTTCCTTTGCCACATCGTCCTGAATCGGTGATAATCGCCGCTCGTATTTTTGGTCACTCCGTAGCCAAAGATTTTTCACGAAGTTTCACCCCACAAATTAGCAAAGGAAGACGAATGGCGAAAAATAAGCAAAGGAAAAACGGCCCGACGGCAGATCAGGCACTCCTTGAAATTCCGACTCAGGCCGAACAGGATTTCACCGATACCGATCCCTGGCGAATTTTCAAAATCATGGGCGAATTCGTGGATGGATTTGACGACCTTGCCAAGATTCCGCCCGGCGTTACGCTTTTTGGTTCTGCCCGCACGCAACCCGACAACAAATATTATCAGGCGACAGTTGAAACCAGCCGTTTGTTGACCAAAGCCGGATACGCAGTCATCACCGGCGGTGGACCGGGAATTATGGAAGCTGGCAATAAAGGAGCTTTTGAGGCCGGCGGAATTTCAATTGGCTGCAATATTGAATTGCCGTTTGAGCAATCACCAAATCCTTATCAAACGACTTCCATGACGTTCAATTACTTTTTTGTCCGCAAAGTAATGTTCGTGAAATATGCCGTTGCTTTCATTATTTTTCCCGGTGGCTTTGGCACAATGGATGAATTGTTTGAGGCGCTCACTCTGATTCAAACGCGCAAGATTCGTAACTTCCCGGTTATTCTTTTCGGCAGGGATTATTGGGGTGGACTGTTAGCCTGGATCAAAGAGACGATGATTGGCAATCACATGATTTCACCGGACGATTTGAATTTGCTGTTTGTGACCGATTCGCCCGAGGAAGCAGTGCAAATGGTAATTAAAAGTCAGGAATCATCCAGGTAACGCAATGCTCAAAGCTAAACTTTACGCGATTACCGATGCGCAACTCTCGAACTACACGCACGTGGAAATTGTCGAGCGCATGCTAAAAGGCGGCGCACGATTGATCCAATTGCGCGACAAGGAAGCGAGCGCCAAAGATTTGCTTGATGCGGCGCGCGCCTGTTTGAAATTGACGCGGGCGGTCAGAGCGACGCTGATCATCAATGACCGCGTAGATGTGGCAATGGCCGCCGATGCCGATGGCGTCCATCTGGGGCAGGACGATTTGACCGTTGCCGAAGCGCGAGCTTTGCTCGGACAAAATAAAATTATCGGCGTCTCAACTCACTCGCTGACACAAGTTGAAGCCGCGCTTGCAACTTCGGCAAATTATCTCGCTGTCGGCCCGATTTTTCCGACTACCACCAAAGCCAATCCTGCTCCCGTTGTCGGGCTTGAATTACTGCGACAAGCTCGAGCGTTAACGTCCCTGCCGCTGGTAGCCATTGGCGGCATCACGCTGGAAAATGCCGCCGAGGTAATCGCCGCCGGAGCCGATAGCGTCGCGGTGATTTCGGCGCTCTATTCAATGCCTGAGCTGCCTTCTTTCGCCGAAGATTTTGCCAGGGTTTTGACGGCTAAACCAGAGATTGAAACCTGGGTACAAAAGTTTCTGCGCGAGTTAGCAAATTAGCGCTCTGCTGGTTGCCCTAAACAACTGTCTGGCAAAGATTTTTCTTGCGCCGCTTGATGCTTTCATGCAACACTCCGCCGAGTAGCAAACCTCCCCGGTTATTACCCATCAAACGACCCTTCTGATTTGACCCCGAAACTCACCAATACTTATGAGCTATATTGATCTCCCGCAGATCATTGAGAAAATGTTGTGTGTCTCTGATCTGGTCAGCGATCTTAATTTTTCGGTCGGACGCACCCCCCAGGTGGAAGTTAACGGCAAGCTTGTTTCCGTTGATGTTGGCCTGAAAACGATCACGCCTTATCACTCTGAAGTGATGGCCATGGCGTTGATCGGGGATAACGTCGAGGCCGTTGAAAAATTGATTAAGACCGGCTCTACCGACATCAGTTACAGCCTGCCAATGCGCTCGCGGTTTCGCGTCAATATCTTCCGCCAGCGTGGCACGCTGGGCATTGTTATGCGCGTCATTCCGCCCCAGGTTCCATCGCTCGCCTCGCTGGTGTTACCACTCCATTTGGGCGACATGACTGAACTCAAAAATGGCCTGGTACTGGTGACAGGGCCAACCGGATCAGGCAAATCTTCGACGCTGGCAGCAATCATCAACAAATTCAATCAGGAAAAACCCTATCACATCATCACGATTGAAGACCCGATAGAGTTTTTACATTTACATCGTGCGGCCACGATTAACCAGCGTGAGTTGGGCAGTGACACCCCAAATTTTTCGATGGCCCTGCGCGCCGCGTTGCGCCAGGCTCCTAAAGTAATTCTAGTCGGTGAGATGCGTGATTTAGAAACGACGGAAATCGCGCTTGAAGCGGCAGAAACAGGCCATCTGGTGCTTTCTACGTTACACACGATTGACGCCTCAAAAACCATTGATCGCATCATCGGAATGTTTCCCGCCAACGAGGAAAATGTCATTCGCACGCGCCTGGCACAATCTTTTCGTTACATCGTTTCACAACGCCTGATTCCGCGCTCAGACAGCACAGGTCGCATTGCCGCGATTGAGATTCTTAAATCTACACCACGCACCAGAGAATATATTGAACGCGGTGAAGGCGAGGGACGTTCGCTGATTGATGCGATGGAAGACGGTACGCTGGAAGGAATGCAATCTTTCGATACAGTCATCGAAACGATGATTAATGACAATGTGATTACCAAAGAAGATGGACTGGCTTATTCAACCAATCCTCATAATCTGGCACTGCGTTTGTCAGGCTTTGGTGGTGGCAGTGTCAAAGAAGAAACGAATAATCCGGTCAGGCAAAAATCATCGCAGATGCCGGCTGGTGCATCAATGTCGTCAATTATTAGTAAATATTGAGAGACCAGGGCTAAGGTTTTTACAGGAGCCAGGGATAAATCCTCACCTTAGCTACCAGTCCCACTTCAACTCCTAATTATGCAAGTATCCTGTCCACAATGCACAACGCGGTTGCAATTAAGCGCAGAAAAACTTCCTAGTCAACCGTTCACAATTAAATGTCCAAAGTGCGAGAACAACTTTTTGGTGACGCCTGAGTTGCCACCGGAAGTAGTGACGCAACCACCTGTTCCTGACAGTGTGGCGACCAAAAGTGAACCGGCTAAAAGTGAACCAGCTAAGTTGGAAACGCAGCAACCGCCACCACCATCAATTCCTGAACCGCCTCCCGTGCAACCTCCGTTGGCTCCCCCGCCTGTTCCGGTGACTCCTCAACCACCAGCGCCACCTTTATCACAAGCTGCGCCTGCGGCCACGAGTGAGTTACCTGTCGCTCCAGCAGCAAAACCTTTGCCTCCGCCAGCGCTACCAAAAGACTTTTCGACCTTCACACCTAATATGGCGGTCGGATGGACAAACACGATGCCAATCCCGACGGCTTCGGACGATAGAAATTCGCTGATTTCATCATCAACCAACGGACAGGATTTGTTGCAGGCGCTGGCTGCGTTATTGACTGGTGGGGGCATATCCACGACAAATCAGACACTGGATCAGACCCGTGAGCGTCATATTATGGCGTGTTTGACCTCGACTGAAGATTTGACCAGAATGGAAGCCGGGCTTGAAGGACAACCATATCAATTGACCGTCGCCGCCTCGCCGGAAGAGGTAACCGGGATTTTACAGTCAGGCAATCAACTTGATATTTTGTTGCTTGACCCGGCGTTTCACTCAGAGCAACAAGGCAGCGCATCCATCATGCGGTATGTGAATATGCTCAATCCTGTGCGTCGCCGTCGGGTGTATGTTGTTGTTGTCTCACCCAGCTATCGCACGCTTGATACCCAGGCTGCCTTCGCACAAGGGGTAAACCTCATGATTAATTCCGGGGATTTGGAATCTTTGCCAGGTGTCTTAGCCAAAAGTATTCAGGAATTTAACCATCTGTATCGGGCTTACAATATCGCCAGTGGAGTGAGTCCGTTTTAAATAAAATCGGTGTTCCCAAAAATTAAAGCGCAACGTTTGCTTGCATGAGAAAACGTTGCGCTTTTGGTTTTGACGAACCGGAAAATTTATTGCGTTTCACCTTTGGTAACGGTTTCGGCCTCTTCAATCGCTTCCGCCAAAGCCTTCTGCTCACGCCGTTCTTTCATCTGCGGTTCGAGCGCTCGCAATTGTTCCAGATGTCGTTTGGCAGCATCCTTGATTTTTGCCAGCGCCTTTGTCAGGGTCTCATTTTTATGCTCCCGTTCATACGCATCATCCAGTTTTTCTTCAGCTTCTTCGAGAATCCGTTTGTAATCTTCCAGTAATTCCGCTTTGCTTCCGGTTGGCAAAGGTCCCCATTTTTCGTCCTCTTTTTTCGTCTGCTTTGCATCAGGATTGATGAGCACCAGCAAACGACGATCAGCCGCCTTGACGAAAATTTCAATGCGCTTATCAATGACCTGAACCTCACGGATCCAATCAACTTCTTTTTCCGTCAAGTGATCCCGCTTCTGAGCATTGACAGAATCTGCCAGAATAACGAGTGCAAAAATGAATGACCAGACACAAAGTAAAGTTAATGATTTTTTCATGGCGTTATCAGGGTTTATCGGTCTCGGACAGAAATCCACCGTCTCCCAGTAATAAGTTTAAGGCCTGACGGCGAACGTGATTGGCAATTTTGAGAGCCTTCTCGATAACTTCGGCACGTACCGCGCTAATATCACGTCTGAGGCCTTCAAGTGTTCGCACTTGTTCACGCAAAGAGGTTTCCAAAGTCTTATGCGCCTTGTCGCGTTTGGGAACAGAATTTTTCGAGAAGTCACCGGCATCGGCAATTAATGCGGTGTATCCCTCAAGCTGCTCATCGGCGGCGGTGAAATCTTCACGGCTGACCTGATCGCGGGCATTTTTTAATCTTAATAGCGCCAGCCGAAGGTAAGTTTTCATGCGATCATTCGGACTTTCAGGCTTACTAATTTCACTACGCTCTTCCGCCGTCAATTTACTTTTCCAATCGTCCGTTTTTTCTGGCTGCGTAGTGCGCGGGCGTTCAGCCTGTGCCGCCCGGATGGTGAAGCTCGCCAACAAAAATAATGAGGCGAGCAAGACCAGGTTTAATTTTGCGAGATGCCTCATAATTACTCTCTTACTTTACATTTTGAAACGATGCGCGGGAACAGTTTGCCTAACCTATTTTTTTCGTTTGTTTTTGATTCCCTGCCCCGCCGCGATTTGACGTTGCAAAGAAGGCAGGCGAAGTTTGACTTTTTCAACTTCCAATTGTTGTTCCGGCACAGCTAAATTAAGAAATTGCTGATAAGCCTTGAGCGCCGATTCAAAATCACCCAGCTTGTCCAAGCATACACCCAATAGGAAACTGGTGAGGGCAGTTTTTTTCTGCTCTCCTCTTTGTGCCAGATAACCGAGCATCCAAACATATTCGCGCGCCGCATTCGGATAATCTTTCAGTTCAAATAAAGCCGTCGCAAGATTGGCGCGGGCAGTGTACATCTGTTCATCTTTGAGCGGTTGTGTCAGTAATGGTTTGAGCGCAGTAACCGCCTCGTCAAATCGTTTCAGCTTGAGCAAAGCTGAGCCAATCCCAATTTGATGATTCAGATTTTGTGGAGCAATTTTCGCTGCGGCTTCATATTGCTCCAAAGCTTTTTCCGGCGCACTCACAACGAGCAAAGTCGCCAGTTGAGAACGCAAATCTGCGCGGTTCGGCTCAGCTTTGATCATTACCGCTAACTGCGCGATGGCATTTTCAGCTTTGCCGGATTCAAGCATGATTTCTGCCAGCGCAGTTTTGGCTTCTTGATTGAGAGGCTCAGCTTCGGCAACCTGCTGATAAATTTTAATTGCCTCATCGTATTGTTTGGCAGTGCGATGAAGGCTCGCTAGTCGCAGCATCGTTGCCGGGGATTGCTCAATTGCAAGTAAAGCACGCAAATCATTGATCGCCTGAGCGGTATCATTCCGAGCAACAAAAATTTCTGCTCTATCGCGCAAGGCTTGTGAGTTACCTGGGTTACGCTTTAATGCTTCATTCAGGTTTGTCAGCGCTTCGTCATTTTGTTTGTTGCGCCTTTGCGCATGACCAAGCATCGCATAAATCAGGTCACTGTCTTCACCCGCAGCCAGCGCAGCTTTGGCTTCGCTAATGGCCTCAGCCGTTTTGTTATTGGTGATAAAAACCTGCGCTAAACCCAAATGCGCTCGTTTGTTATTGGGCAGCAATTCCAGTCCGCGACGAAAAGCGGCTTCGGCCTCACTCGCCTGATTTTCTGCCAGCGCAATTTCTCCTCGTAAAACTTCGGCTTTGGCCTGCGTCTGCTTAAGTTCCGGGGAGGTGGTGAAGTCTTTGAGCTGTTCAATGACGTGCGCAATTGACGTTCGCGCTTCGGAGAAACGATGCAAAGAAAAATACGCCGAAGCCCGCTGAAATTCAGCTTGCCAAAGTGATGAATCCAGCGTGATAGCTTGCGCATAAAGCTTAATGGCTTCTTCAAGTTTTCCTGCGGCGTGAGCTTCCTGACCTGCTTCAAAAAATGTTGCGGCCTTTTGCGTTACGTTATCTGCTGTTTCGGGCGGTCTGGGTTTCGCCCGCCCACGAGGTTGCGCCACGACGAAAATATCGCTGAGACACAAGCTGATAAGAAGCAAAATACATTGCGCAAGTGATGACATTAAAACGCCTCGCTAAAACAAAATAGAGCCGATAATTTACTTTGGGAAATCATAACATAATTTGCCAAAAACCAATTCGTGCGGCAAAGTAACGACGCTTTTCCTGCTAACCGATAATTTCACTTATGAACTTTCAATGTTTACTTTTCGATCTCGATGGCACGCTGATAGATTCGCGGGCTGACCTTATTCAATCAATCAATCTAATGCTGCGCGAACTTGCCTGCAAATCATTGGCAGATTCCCAAGTCATTGGCTTCGTCGGCGAGGGCATCCGTTTACTGGTCGAACGATCCCTGCGGGCCAGTCAATCACACGAGCCGGATGAAGCACAAATTTTAGCAGCACTGCAAATTTTCTCGCACCAATATCAGGAACACCTGCTTGATCAAACGCACGTTTATCCCGAAGTGCTTGCGACACTGGAAGCCCTTCATCATTGGCCCAAAGCGATTGTGACAAACAAACCATTTAATTTTACCCAGACAATTCTTGCCGGTCTGGGCTTGGCTTCACATTTCAAGGCGGTGATTGGTGGCGATAGTACGCCAGCGCGAAAACCCTCGCCGCTGCCTCTGCTGGAAGCCGCACAACGTTGCGAAATAAAGCCGGAGCATTGTCTGATGATCGGAGATACCCGCATAGATATTTTGGCAGGTCAGGCAGCCGGAATGAAAACCTGTGGATATGTTGGGGGATTTAGAGGCAAAGACGAACTTGTCCAGGCGGGTGCAAGTTTTCTCATCGAAAATTTTGGGGAGTTGCCAGAATTGCTGGAGGGAGTGTAGAGGCGAAGTCAGAACCTGCCTCTACCTTCGTGGGGGATATTTGGGGGAGTAAACTAAAAGAAATCAAAAGCACCACCGCAGAGATCACAGGACGGAGAGAAATCATTCATTCACCGGCACCTGGGGGGGTCACCCACATCCTGTGATCTCTACGGTGGTGATTAATCACCAATCATCTGCACCTTACTCACTACTACACCTTGCGTCGTCACCCGACTACACCAACATCAGCACCGTCGCCAAAGCTGGGAAAACCGGAGCAGGCAATTTGGGGGGAGTGTCAAATTGCCTGCTCACTGCACCTTCACTTGGCACCAAAATTCCTGCGCAGTTCGATTTCCCGTATTAAGGAATTATTTAACAACACCTGTCTCTGCACCAACTCGCGCTGCGTGCGAATCAACTCCGACTGCAACACCTTCACCTCTTCCTGTAACTTTAAAATAATATCTTTCACCCCATCAGCACTATCCAATTTTTCGTCCTGCACCAATTTAAAACTACTGGCTGGCCTGCCTGTCATTATCTGGCTCAAAGCCTTGCTTGCCATGTTTTTCTCCCTCTTCACCTACCGAAATTTTGGTCTGCCTGTCTCCTGAAAAAAAGTAACTGCTCCGATTGCGGTCAAGCTTGCCCACGGAGCAGTTACTAACACCCAGTGAGATATGCGTGATAACGAGGCATACTTTACTGAATCTGTAAGCCCGCGCCAATTCGTAGAAATACGGAATTTCACGAGTAATTTCCCGTACTTTACGGAGTGATAAATTTGCCTGGGAGTTTAGGCAGGAAGAGCGAAAATTTACTTTCGCCCTGTATTAACAAGGGGTTTATTCATCCAGTGGCAATAATCCGCGTCTGATTGCGTACCGGATGAGTTCCGTATGATTACTGAGACTCAGTTTTTTCATGAGATTGGCGCGATGCGTTTCGGCGGTTCGGGGGCTGATAAATAAGCGCTCGGAAATCTCATTATTGGTGCATCCTTCGGCGGCTAGCTTTAAGACTTCACGCTCACGGTTAGTCAGGGAATCATAGCTGTCGGTGATCGAAGATTCAGATTTTTGAATATAAGTTTCGATGGCTCTTTCTGAAAGCTGCGAACTGAGATAACGCCGGCCTGCTAAAACTTCGCGGATGGCATGGACTAATTCATCGGCGGCTGAATCTTTGAGAACATAACCATTGGCTCCATTTCTGAGTGCCTCCAGCACATAAGATTCAGCGGCGTGCATCGAGAGAACAATTATTTTTACCTTTGGCACACGATGCCTGACCTGGCGGGTAACTTCTAAGCCGGTCAAGCCTGGCATCATCATATCTGTGATCAGAATATTGGGCGTCAGGTTTTCCACTAATCGCACGGCTTCAATGCCATCACCAGCTTCTCCAATTAAGCTGAAGTCTTTTTCAACTTCAAGCACCGAGCGCAGCCCGCGCCGCACAATTGGATGATCGTCTGCCAAAATAATAGTTGTCATAATTTCAATCCCACAGCTTTAAATGTTTTCATCCCACAAAGGAAAATTCGCCATAATCCTTGTGCCTGAGCCAATTTCAGATTCAATCGTTAAGCCGCCATCAAGTAATCGAGTGCGCTCGCCCATCCCGGCAACACCGCTGGAACGATATGCCTCAAGCGCTTCTTTTGGATTGAAGCCTGCGCCGAAATCTTCAATTTCAACATACAAAACATCCGGGTCAGCCCAGATATTAACCTTTACGTTCCCCACTCCGGCGTGCCGCGCTACGTTCGTTAAGGCTTCCTGAACAATTCGATAAGCAGCAGTTTCAATCGGCGCAGAAAAACGCTGCCCTTCAAGTCCGCTGTGAATGAAATCAACCTGCACTTTAGTTTGCGCTGAGTATCGCTGAAAATACCACAGCAAAGCTGGCAATAACCCAAGATCGTCGAGCATCGCCGGACGTAAATCAAGCGATATTTGTCGCACTTTGGACATCAGCTCCCTGACTAAATTCTGGGCGTCCTGAACATTGGCGCGACTTTCTGCTGGTGGCAGACGCAAACTCATTTCCAGAATCAGTTTGAGTCCGGTCAAAATTTGTCCGATCTCGTCATGTAATTCGCGGGCAATGTTGCGCCGCTCTTCTTCCTGAATTTCGACCAGCTTTTGCGAGAGTATTCGCGTTCTTTCGCGCGCCGCAAAAACCTGCTCGAACAATCGCGCATGATGAAAGGCAACTCCGACCTGTCGTCCAAAAGTAGTAAAAAAAGCAATCTGTGCCTGATCGAAAATAGCGGCGCTGAATAAAGCAACTGCCCCTTGGATTGTTCCATCGGATAACAAAGGAACACATAAACAGCTCTGCCATTCGGGGCGAAATTGCGCGATTTTGAATTTGCGATAAAGGGGAAGTTCTCTGATATTCGGAAACAATAACGGCTTGCGGTTTTTAAGCACGGAATCCGCCGGAAAAAGGCTGGCGTGAAAAGACAGGATTTGGGCCACGACTTTGTCTGGCAGGCCCCAGCTTTCTTCTAATCTGAATTCGTCTTTGGACTGCTCATAAGTAAAAATAATTCCGCCTGGCACACCCAGTTGCTGTGACAATTGCTGCTTCAAAACCAGGAGGACTTCAGAGAGATCAAGTGAGGCGCTGACGGCTGCCGGAATTGCATTGAGAATGGCCAGCTCGCGGTTTTGCTGCCTTATTTCCCGCTCAATAATTTGTGTTTCGCGGACTTGCCCGCGCAAAATTTCAATGGCTTGAGCCAGCTCGGCGGTACGCGCTCTGGTTTCATGTTGAACTTCATTGAGTAGTTCCCGTGTAGCCTTCAGTTGCAGCGCCTGACGAATTGTATGTTTGAGTAACTGGCCATCAAAATTACCGTTGATCAGATAACCCTGAGCGCCGGATTGCAAAGCTTGTGTA
Organism: Blastocatellia bacterium; assembly: GCA_031371805.1. GTDB lineage: Bacteria > Acidobacteriota > Blastocatellia > RBC074 > RBC074 > JAFDVL01. Next base: position 12,792 of record JANMKB010000171.1, read on the forward strand.
ACCTCATCAGTGGCAGAAAAAACTACAATCGCGGCATCTGTCACTTGTGCGTAAACCTCGCTCACCATCGCCAAATATTTTTCGCCCAGCAGGACGATGTCTGCGCCAGTTTTGGTCAATTGTTCGGCGGCAAGCTGCTGCTCCCAAATTACCTGAAAAGAAACATCCCCACGCAACATTGCCTTAATTGATTTGGCTCGCGCTGCATCGCTTTCGATGAGCAACACTTTGATTATTTCACTCTTCATTTTGTGGCAGATTTTCGTCCGATCCGTCTGAGATTATAACCGCAGCCAGCTTCCGTCAATTACCAGTACTATTTGCCGCGCTCCTTCTCCCGCTTCAAATACTAAACCGGCTCATTCTGATTGAGCAGCACCGCTGTCAGTTCCCAGCCTTCTGACCCCAGCTTATCCAGGTTTTTCTCCAGCGGATAATTTTCCCGAAATGCACCGCCCGGAATTTTGCTCATGGCGGAACTGTTATCGGAGCCGGAAAGATTGCCTCGTCCGCCGGCAATCACCAAATACTCGAATTCTGTTTTGTGCGTTTCTTTCGAGCTTTCTTTGGCGCTGGAGGAACGTTGACGAGCGAGTGCAACCGTCGCCAGCAACAGGACAAAAATAATGACTGAGAGCAGGATTGTACGTTTCATAAGTTCACCTCTGATGCACCGTAACCTGACAGGTTGCGGATGAGTTGTTTGGGTAATAACGAATTTAAAGTTAATCGCTTTACTAAAAAACGCGGCAACCGCTTGATTGTTTCATTAACCACAATAGAAAGAAGGGAGCCGTAAAGCTCCCTTCTTCGTTCCCTCGCCTCTTTTACCCAGCTTACTGCAAAGCAATGGTCATCTGATTGGCATTGATTAGATTGTTGTTGGCGTCACGTACTTTGATAGTGATCGCGGTCGTGGGGCTGGCAACAGCATCAGCCGGAATCAACACGTTGATTTGATCCAGACCATAAAATGCTCCCTGTGGCCCGGCGTAATCCACTCTGGCGACTTTTCCGCCAACCGTAATTTCCACGCTTTCGGCGACATTGATAAGTTTGTTACCACCAGCCAAATCAATATCATTTGCGGTGTTTGAATTCGGCGCGTAACGAAGCCCTGTCCCAAACAGAATCAGGTAAATTGCATCGCCCCTGCGCTGAATCGTAGAGGGCGTAAAGGAACTGCCGTTGTAACTTGAAATGCCTTCATTCGTTTGCTGAAAAGTGCCTGCCGCAACCCGCGTAATGTAACCCGCAGGAACTCCCGCGCCGTTTTGATTCGCGGTGAAAAAGGCTGGCGAAGTTGGTGCGACTTCGATGCTGCCACGCGCCACTTCTCCATTGGCATTTTTTACCACCACGCCTTTTGTCCCGGCGGTTGTGCCTGATGGTACGAGGTAATTAATTTGTGAGGGCGAGACATAAAATAACTGTGCCTGAACCCCGGCAACTTCAACCCACGCACCAGCCATCTGGGTCGGTAGCGGCTGGCCCGGCGTTGCGATTTGCGTTCCAGTAGACATGTTCACCCCAAACATCGAAGCAATCGTATCGGGAGCGATTGCCGCACCAGGTTGAAAACTTGCACCATTCACAGTCGTTGAAGCTCCGTTGGAATTGTGTTGTCCAGTGACTTGTAACGTGTAACCTGATGCACCTGAATTCGCGCCCACACCAATCGTAAACTGACCGCTTGTCGGCAATTTCATCGGGCCGATTTGGCGACTGTTGACACAGCCTGAGCCATACAAACACGGCATTGAAATCGCAATGCGCTGCGAACTGCTGTTGTACAGATAAAGCGATAAATTTGCGCTGGAAACTCCCCAGTTCAAATCTATCGTCACCCAGTCATTCGCATTACCTGTGAAAGTGTAAAAATCTTTTACGCTTTCCCCGGTGGTGGGATCAGTCGTGCCTGAATCGCCTGCACTAACGTTGCCACTGATGACAACCGGAAAGGCGATGTTATTAGCGGCAGCCTGTGTGTTGTTAGGCTCACTTTCATTGGCCGTTGGGAGCGCTGTGTTATTCAAAATAATATTGATGCTGTCCACTGTTTGCCCGCTGCTGACGGAAACAATGGCGGCACTGTTCGTCGCATCATTATTGGACTCACTGGCTCCGCTGTAATACTCGGCGGGAGCAGGCAAATCCACGGGCGGATCAAGTGGGCCAACGGAAGAACCGCTGATAAAGCCTGGATGAATAGGTTCGACTTCCACCGTGTAATTTCCCGCTGGCAATCCGGTAATTTCATAATAGCCCTGTTTCGTCGGATCACTAACACCACGATTCGCGCTTACACCAGTGCCCTGATAAAGAAATCCTGAAACTGAACAAACCGCGATATTGGCCGAATCATCAACGCGTCGGGCGATCACGTTGGCGCCCTGGAATGGAGTTGTCCCGTCAGACAACAAAACTTTTCCTTTGATTGTGCCAAAGCTTCCGGCTGACGCGCCCGGATAAAGCCTGGTTAGTTGGGCTTTATCATCGGTGCTTAACGTCGCAGGTCTGTCACCCAGCGAGATCGGAAACATAATCGGCAGGGTTCCGTTGTTATTAAAAAGGACTTCGCGGTCAAACGCATTGCCAATATTGAGTTGCGAATGTCCCAGGCCGAGGAAGTGTCCGAACTCATGCAACATAATTGCTTTAAATTCGGTGAGTGAA
>JANMKB010000179.1:0-3222 GCA_031371805.1 Blastocatellia bacterium
CAAGACGCCAAGAGCGCCAAACTTTTGGCGTCTTGGCGTTGAAAATCTTTTACGCTTTTATAAGTTATTTTTTACATATTCCTTAAAAGATCATCCACAGCTTTGCGGTACGACCAGCCTTGTTACCGGGCAGCATTCGCTGGCATTGCGACGCGAAAAAAACCGTCGGTGACCTCAACAATTTTATTCAAACTGCTCCCGCTCCCGGTAAAATAGAAAGTGCCTTCGATCCATTGATCATCCATTTTCGTGATTACGGCTTCACCTTTTTTTCCGCCCCAAAGGCCTCCTTCTTCTCTATCCATTGAAAGGTCAGCCACATTACTTTCGTTAAATTCGATTTTTCTGCCGACCTTTAAAGATTGGCTATTCAGCGGAAAGCCGATATAGCTCCCGTCCAGATAACCGATTACCCGATTAATATTTTCAAGCGGCATCATGGAAGTCGCTTCCCACAATTTTCCATCTATCCGCGCTTTCATGCGATAGCCAGTTTCTTTGGTAGAAATAGCGCCAGGATGGTTTTCTTTGACGGCAGATTTTATTTGTTCTGCCATTTGTTTAGCCTCATTCTGCACTTTACTATTACACGCCGGGAAAACAACCAGCAGGAAAACACCGCAGGTAAGAAGCACTCTGCTTAACACTGACATCTTCGTGATCGTTGCAGAACAATTAGGCAGGCCGCGCGCGAAGTTTTTCATATTTATTGTTCGTCCTCTGAAAAGTTGCCTTCAGTATATTTCACTTATTACTGCTGTTACAATTGTTCGCTTATCGCACCAGGTGGCTTAATCTTGTTACCATAGCGTACCCAACAAACGGAGCGCAACCATAGTCCGGTTTGCGCTCCGCTGTTGTAACTGCTTAATTTCGCTGCCTGGTCTTACTTCTCAGCCTTACGTGCCGAATAACGACCGAGTGTGTTCGAGAAAGCACGCAATTTGGCGGTGCAGTCCCTTTGTTTTCCTGTAGGACATCTTTGGTAGACATCTCGCCCTGGACCTCGCGCATATCATCCTTATCCGGTTTGATGACCACGCCCTTGAGTTCGAGTCCGACAAATAAGCTCTTGCTAGTCATATCCTGCAAACCGAAAATCAGAGAAGTAGACGATGATTAATCCGACCGCGACTGCGCTGAATGACGACAACGCGGGTCGGACGTTTGTAATACCAAACTACTGTCAAAATAATCAGTCCCAGCGCGGCAAAAATAACTAATCTGACAAGCCATTGCTGGTGCGATTTTTTTGGCCTCGTTGCTTTTCCTGGTCAAGCTCTGCTTCAGACACATTTTTATCGTCCGCAATCAGATTGATTTCAGGCTTGTGATTATTAGTTTTAGCTTTTTCCGGTGTGCTTACTTCAATCATTATGCCTTTAAAAATTTCAGAGTTGACGCCTAACCAGCCAGATTGTCAGCACCAGCTTCTACCTGATAGTAATTAATTACTGTCTAGTATTGGACAAAGATGAAACGAAAAACGAGTGATCAGAATACTATTTTTTAAGACTGTCCGGTACTGGACAGCAATCCTGCCTACACTAACCGATCTTAAGTGCTGTAACTTAGTTGGTAGTGTTACTTAATCGTGCCTTACCACATCCAAAATAAAATGCAGTTGTTTTAAAAAGAAGGAGAAGAGTAATGGAAAAATGTAAATGCGCAGATCATCACGAGAAGGCAGCCGATTACCTTGAGAACGCCGCCCGCCATCACTGCGAGGCAGCCAAACATCACGAAGCAGGAAAGTATGAACTGGCGGAGAATCAAGCCCATCTCGCGCAAGGGGATAATCTTAATGCTAAGCATCATTCCGAAAAGGCTTGCAAGCTGCATGCGAGTGAACATGCTGAGAAAAAAAGTAAGTCAGTAAAAGCGTAAACTAAATTTTCTGGTAGGGCAGGTTCTCAACCTGCCCTACCATTGGCTGGAAAACTTACTTTACGTGTAGCCAGTAGCAGTTAAGGCTGAGATGCCAATTTTTGCTCGACTAATCGCTCCAACATGGCAATTTGTTGTTGCTGCATGCGCACTAATTCAACCCACGACAAATCGCGCAACTCATCGAATTTCTCGTGCAATTGCGTAATCTCCAACTCCGCTTTGAGATTGACCTCGTAATCATTTTTGGCTTGCAGGTGATCTTTTTCAGCCTTGCGATTCTGGCTCATCATAATGATGGGCGCAGCATAGGCCGCCTGAAATGAAAGGGCGAGATTCAACAGAATAAATGGATACGGATCCCAGCGATACACATAAGCCGTAATATTAAGAACGATCCAAAGCGCCAGCAAGGCGCTCTGAATCAGGATAAATCGCCACGACCCAATGACTTCAGCAAAGCGATCTGCTACCCGTTGCCCCAGCGTCATTTTTTCTTCGTATTCGTGGGCGACATTCCGCGCTACCAGCCCGCGATTAATGAAGCGCTCAACGACTGTGCGCTCATGCTCGGAAAGTTTTTCGAGTTCTTTGGCGAGTAACTTCCTGGCGGTTTCAGTTCTATTTATCGGCATGAATCAAACCTCGGCAATTTGGTGAGGTCTAAAGCAGGAAACCCTGCTCGCTACGGCTCGTGGTACTCGACCCTGCGCGGTAGCGACGGGGCGCTCCATCTAGGCAATACTTAATAAATAATCGGTCAGCTTCGTTTCCTTGATGATCAAAAAATGGTTATCATTCCGCTCAATCAATCCAAGTGCGCGGAAATTTTCCATAAACTTGCTGATTCGAGGGCGTGTCGTTCCCACCATCCCGGATAATTCTTCATGCGAAATTTTATGTTCGATGCGGATGCTGCGCGGATCTTTTTTGCCTAGTGTGCGCGCTAGTTGCAATAACGTCTGACCCAGCCGCTGTTCACTATCAACCATCACGAGATTGGCGATGACCTGTTGTTGATCGGCAATCCGCACGCTCAGATAATTAACGAAGCCTGGGAAAAGTGAATCGTGCGCCAGTCGTTCAAAAAACCTGGCACAGGGAATTTGTTTTAGCTCCGTCGCTTCCATCGCAACCGCCGATTCCAGGCGGACACCGGTCTCCGACAGACACAGTTCGCCGAAAACATCCCCAACCGTATGGATCGCCAGCAGGCATTCTTTCCCTTCCGGCGAAAGCATGAGCAATTTGACCTGTCCGCTGGTGATAATGTAAACCATTCCATCCTGATCACCGCACGTATAAGCATGCTCGTGTTTCGCAACTTTGATGCTG
>JANMKB010000208.1:0-2312 GCA_031371805.1 Blastocatellia bacterium
TTTATGGTTGAGTTATACGCGGCATTTCATCCGCTCAGTTTGGAAATTTCGCAATCGGTTCCGCTGGATGATGCTTCGTTCGATTACAAAGGTTTGAGCGAAGTCGCGGATTACCTGATTTTAATGGCGTATGACGAACACGAAAGTGAAAGTGACCCCGGCGCAGTCGCGTCACAAAACTGGTACACAAGAGCTTTGCAAAAACGCTTTGCTGAATTGCCGTCGAATAAATATGTGATAGCGGTTGGCAGCTACGGCTACGATTGGCAGCAAGGCAAAAAGCCCGCCGAAGAAATTACATTCCAGGACGCCGCGCGTTTGGCGCAGGAAGCCGAAGAAAAAATTGCGCTTGACCAAGCCTCGTTGAATCCGACATTTAGTTACGAAGACGACGACGGTTATTCACATTCGGTTTGGTTCCTGAATGCGATCACGACCTTCAATGAAATGGTCGCGGGTAATCGCTTCAATCCGCGTGGATACGCGCTGTGGCGGCTTGGTTCTGAAGACCCTTCGATTTGGGAAGCCTTTGCTGCACGTACCAAACTTGATCGCAACGCGGCGGATGAACTGAAGACTTTGCAATATGGTTACGATTTGGATTACGAAGGCAAAGGCGAAATTTTGAAAGTCACGGCGGAGCCAGGCAATGGTTTGCGCGAACTGAATTACGATCAATCATCAGGTTTAATTACATCGGAAAAAATGGTGAAGCAACCTTCGCCTTATGTGATTACACGGTACGGCGGCGAGGAGAAAAATAAGCAAAAAATCGCACTGACTTTTGATGATGGACCGGATGCAAAATTCACCCCGCAAATTCTTGATGTACTTAAAACTAACAACGTCAAAGCTACATTTTTTATCGTTGGCATCAACGGCGATTTGAATCCTGATTTAATCAGACGCATCGCTAATGAAGGCCACGAGATCGGGAATCATACCTTCACGCATCCCAACGTCGCCGCGATTTCTGAACAACAATTTCGCCTTGAACTCAACGCGACGGAACGCCTGCTCGAAAGCGTCATCGGACATCGCACACTGCTTTTTCGCCCGCCTTACGCCGAAGATATTGAGCCGGAAACGCCCGATCAGGTGGAGCCGTTACGCTTCACGGGCAGCCTGAATTATTACAACATCGGGATGCAAATTGATCCGAATGACTGGCGCAGTCCCGGCGTAAACGAAATCGTCAAAGCTACAATTGACGCCGCGAAAAACAACGAAGGTAATATCGTTTTATTACACGATGCAGGCGGAGATCGGTCGCAAACCGTTGCCGCGTTGCCGCTCATCATCAAAGGTTTACGCGAAGCCGGATTTGAATTTCTGCCGGTGTCCACGCTGATTGGCAAAAGCCGCGATGAAGTCATGCCGCCGATTCCGCCAAATGAAAATCTGCAAGCGGGTATTTTGGACGCTGGTTTTTTGCTCATCAATTGGCTCAACTCCGCGTTGCGCTGGTTGTTTATCACAGGCATTGCGCTTGGATTAATGCGGCTGTTGTTCATCGGTACAATGGCGATTAGTGAATGGTGGCGCAGGCGTCATCAAACTTTCCCGGCGAATTTTCAGCCCAAAGTCAGCGTGATTGTCCCGGCTTACAACGAAGAAAAAGTTGTTAACAAAACGATTCATTCCTTGCTTGCTTCGGATTACGAAAATTTTGACATCATTGTTGTTGACGATGGTTCCAGCGATTCGACGTACCAAAAAGTCATTAATGAATTTGGTTTGCATCCGCGTGTCCGTACCTTCACAAAACAGAACGGAGGTAAATCACGCGCCTTGAATTTTGGGATTGCTCAAACCGATGCAGAAATTATTTTCGGGCTTGATGCCGATACGGTTTTCAGCACTGATGCGATTAGCAAAATGGTGCGGCATTTTCATGATCCGCGTATTGGCGCAGTCGCAGGTAACGCTAAAGTTGGTAATCGCTTAAACCTCCTCACCAATTGGCAGGCGCTCGAATATATCACTTCGCAAAATCTTGACCGTCGAGCTTTTGACGCCCTCAATTGCATTACCGTAGTCCCCGGCGCTATCGGCGCGTGGCGGCGTGATTTGGTTTTGCAGGCAGGCGGCTTTGCCCATGAAACCTTAGCCGAAGACGCAGATTTGACGCTGGCGATTTTGCGGCTGGGCTACGAAATTAGTTATGAACCGGAAGCCATTGCCTTGACCGAAGCGCCCGACACCATCAGCGGATTTTTGAAACAAAGATTTCGCTGGATGTACGGCACGCTGCAAGCCTCGTGGAAGCACATTGACACATTGTTTCGTCCGAAATACGGCGCACTTGGATG
>JANMKB010000219.1:0-10084 GCA_031371805.1 Blastocatellia bacterium
CCTGGATTTGCGCCAGCCGTTCACGAAAGATCGGGCGAAGCGCGTTAATGCTGCGCTCAGGCAATATAAAATCGGCATTTCTGACATCGGGTATTTTGACAATATGCTGCATCACGATCCGGCGATTCGGAAGTCAAAACATGACTTCATGCTGCGTGCGATGGATGCCGCCGTCGCGGTCGGAGCCGAAGCCGTCTGTGGTTTCGTCGGTCGTAATCAATCACTAAATATGGATGCGAACCTGATTGATTTTGAGGAAAATTTTATTCCCTTGCTGAAAGCATGCAAGGTGCGCGGTTTGCAATATCGCAACGAACAATGCCCGATGCCGGGCTGGGTTCCGGGCGACAACTGGCACAACAATATTGCGTATACGCCGGGGACGTGGATTGCGCTCCATCGCATTTGTGAAAAGCATGGCGTCGGCGATCAGTTCAGAATTCATTACGACCCTTCGCACGCAATTTTGATGGGGCAGGACACGCGCTCAATTTTTCAGTATCTAAAAGACGAGGGCTATAATTTTCTGATTGGTGGTTTCCACGTCAAAGGTCAGGTGACGGATTCCAAAGGCGTATCAGCGTGGGGGTACGGCGGACAAACGCTCGAACGCGGCGATATGGTCAAGGGCAAGCCGTCGGAAAATCCTGCCGATTTGGCGAATGCCTGGAAAAAACAGATAATTTTGTGCGAACATGAATTACCTGGCACGGCGAAACACGATCCGTTAGCATATTTGCAAAATCGCACGGTGGACTGGCTGGATCATCAACTGGCAGCGCGTGAATTGCTGACGCTGGATGTCGAAAAAACTTTCCTGATTGTCGAGCATGAATACCCGAAAGCGCGCATTCAGGATAAGAAAAAATTGAAGCCGATTCTGCAAGGTTCAATTGCGTTCACTCGCAAAATTGATGAGGCAGCGGCGTGCATGTACTCCCTGCAAAATGAAGTCCTGGCGGCGCAGGATATTCCCGTGCAGGGCATTGGGCGTGAAGCCTATCGGTCGTAAGAACTTCTGGGAGTGCAGGCGTCTTGCCTGCACTCCCAGAAATTGAATTGGAGGTAATTATGAATGCAGCATTGCGTTGGACATCGGCGGATTTAGAAGTAATGCCGGACAATGGCAAACGCTACGAAATTGTGAATGGAGAATTGTACGTGTCAAGATCACCAAACTATCATCATCAATTTGCTTGTGGGCAAATCCTTACTTTTCTCAATATTTGGAGTATGCAAACAAAGCGGGGCGTGGTTAATTCTGGCACGGGCATTATTTTTGACGATGACGACGACGTTATTCCCGATGTCGTTTGGATTAGTCGGGAGCGGCTGGAAAAAATTCTTGGCGAAGATGGACATTTTCACGCGGCACCTGATTTAGTCGTCGAAGTTCTTTCGCAAGGCACAGCGAACGAAAAACGTGATCGTGAGACAAAACTGAAACTATATTCGCGGCGTGGTGTGCTGGAATACTGGATTGTGAACTGGATGCTGCGTGAAATTACCGTTTTTCGTCGCAAGGGAACGGCGCTCAGACTTCAGGCGACTTTGCATTCATCTGACAATTTGACTTCGCCGCTCCTTCCAGGCTTTCAATGTGAGGTGAAAACAATTTTTGATATTTACACAAATATTGGTAAGTCCACGCCGCAGAACGGCAAATAATCAATAACGATTGTGAGGAAATTGGATGAAACGCCTTTTGCAATTGACAGTTTTTACCCTCGGTTTGATTTTGGCTACTGGAGGTATCATTGCTTATGATTCAGCCTGCGCCTGTGGTGCTGGCAACGTGAGTTTGGTTGCGCGGGGCGTGAGAAAAACAGCGCCAGTCACGGGGGCGAAAATTTACGACATACTTTCTGTTGCTAATAATGGCGAAAGTAAAAATACTGAAAACTTTGTCAAGCCGCCTCCTGCCCCAAATAAAATCCGCGTCACCTACATCACCGAATCAAAAGGCTTCAAGCATTCTGTGTTACCTGAATCTGAAAAAATCTTACAGGAACTGGGCGCGAAAAATAGTTTTGACGTGAAGATTTCCCAGGACTCCGCACAGGTCATCACGGCGGAAAATCTCAAAAATATTGATGTGCTGATTTTTTATACGACAGGTGAATTACCGTGGTCGGATGAACAGAAAAAACTGTTTTTGGATTTCGTCAAAAATGGCAAAGGCTTCATCGGCATTCACAGCGCGACCGATACATTTTACAAATGGTCAGCGTATGGCGAATTGATTGGCGCATATTTTGACGGGCATCCGTGGACATCGAATACAAAAGTCACCGTCAAAAAAGACGACAGGAAATTTCCTTTGACCAGACAATTCGAGGATTCGTTTGCATGGACTGAGGAAACTTATCAATACAAACAGTTCAATTCCAAAGAATGCAAAGTGGTCATGAGTCTGGATACTACCAAAACCGACATGACGAAAAAAGGAATTCGCGGCATTCATGCGGTTGGCGAGCAGGCAAATATCAACGACGATTCGTTTCCCCTTGTTTGGTATCGCAGCTACGGCAAAGGCCGCGTGTTTTATTCTGAGCCAGGCCACAACTCTGCGATTTGGAACGACGTGCGCTATCAAACGATGATTACCAACGCGATCAAGTGGACAGCGAAAAAACTGAAATAATCCGAGTGTGAAGCATGAGCGAAACCAACACCATTTGTCTCAAATGCAGAGGTGAAATGACCGAAGACTTTACGCTGGAAATCGGCGCCTACGATTCCAATACACAGGATAACGTGGATCAAAAACAAGCCGGAATATGCCTTTTGGAAAGACCTTAAAACCACTGGCAGGCAGCGCTATGCTGTGACTTCATTTCGTTGTGTGAAGTGTAGTTTTCTGGAGCAATACGCTCAATCCAATCCATAAAGAGGAAGTGGATTAATCATTCGCCGGATTAGAGAAAGACTACTTGTGTTTGAGCCGTTTTCGCGTTGCTGCCTTTTGCGGTGGCTGATCCGTTGCATCTCTTTCGGCTGTTTTCAGAATGCGATACTGCTGTCCTTTAGGCGAAACAAAGATTTGTTCCTCAACAATAGATGCCGGATTCGGCAAACCCTCCTGATCTGTTCCTGTCGCCCGCTGTTCAGAATCATTCTTAACTACTTTGTTTTTCTGACGTGACATCGGGATCCTCCGCTGGCGTAAATATTGGTACTCATTTATGGAGTCGGCTCGAAGGTGATGCGCGTGATCGGGTGGACTTCCCAAATGACGGGCATTTTGGGGCGCAGACTGACCGGGCCGGGCCGGGAGCCTGTGGCATGGCTCATATCGAAAAACAGCGATCCTTCGATTTCGACCGGGATGGGCGGTGAATAAAAATCATAATTTAAACCGGGCAGGCTGGTGCCGAAAAAATTCTTAAAGGCTGTGCGGGCCGCTTTTAATTTGGTAAATGAACCGCTGCTGTTTGCCGGGAGACCGGAAAGTTCCATCGTGAAATACAACGCCGGAGAGAGTCCCGGTGCACGGCCAAGGATTAAATGGAAATCATTATCCTTCTCGCGGCTGGCCGCATAAAGAAAGACCTTAACTTTTACATTACGTTTTTCTTCGGCGACCCGATTTGATGTATCAGCAACTGTAATCGGTGGCACGTGGTGCACCATTGTGTTTTCTGCCGCCAGGGAATTAATCAGCGCCGAGAGATCAGTAAATGTCTCAAGCGGTGCATTGGCGATAGAAAGCTTTGCAGCTTTGCGCGCTGTCCCTACATATTTATCACCGGACACCGGAGCCGCCAGCGCGGCAGCATCACGTGTCTCGGAGGGTTGCGAACGTAAGGCCTCTTCCTGATCATCCACCACCGTCTGAATCATATAAGAATTTTGTCCAGAGGATTTAAATGTTTGCGTGTTCAGTATCTGAGTCCCTTGTGGTAAAGCCACAAATGGTGTCGCTGTCGCCACCACAGCGGAAGGTGCAGGAGATGTTTGTTGAGTGGAGGAAGGTGAATTAGTACAGGCATTACAGACTGCCAAAATCACTAAACATAAAGTACACGCGAGAATGAATTTGTTGTTCATAATCCCTCATTGCGAAGTTTGTCAGGTTCAAAAAACACTTTCAACTTGATATGAGCTATTCGTCCAAAACATTTCACTCAAAAGAAAAATAATTCTTCCCTGCTTATTTTCCCGAAAATCCATTTGCCTGCTTTTGCAATTCATATAATTTGGTTAATGCTTCAATGGGGCTAAGCGAGTTGATGTCGAGAGAAAGTAATTCGTGCAGGGGATGGCGTGCGGCAACAGGAGCTTGTTTTACAGGTTGCTTTGTTCGTTCTTCAGCTTCGCTTAACAGCTTCTCCGCCCGCCGAATCACAGGTTTGGGCAAGCCTGCCATTTCTGCGACGTGCAGGCCAAAGGATTTTTCGGCGCGGCCTGGTTCGACGCGATGCAAATACTCCACTCGCTTGCCTGTTTCCTTAACTGCCAGATGAAAATTTTTGACGCGGGGCAAATACTCTGCGCAATCTGTCAGCTCGTGATAATGCGTGGCAAACATTGTTTTTGCCGCCACTCGCGGCTGGTTGTGAATGTATTCGACGATGGAACGCGCAATTGAAAGCCCGTCCGCTGTCGCCGTGCCGCGTCCTACTTCGTCTAATAAAATCAGGCTCTTTGGCGTCGCGTTGTGCAAAATGTTCGCCGTCTCAATCATCTCCACCATAAAACTGGAATGACCCTGCAACGTAAAATCAGTTAGGCCAACGCGGGTGAAGATGCGATCAATGATTCCGATCGTGGCGGCTTCAGCGGGAACAAATGCGCCAATTTGAGCGAGCAGAACAATGAGCGCGACTTGCCGCAGGTAGACCGATTTGCCCGCCATATTGGGCGCAGTCAACAACATGATTTGCGTGCCGCGATTGGTCAGATAAGAGTCGTTGGAAACAAATTGCCGCGTCTCCAAACGCTGCTCAATCATTGGGTGACGACCTTTGATAATCGTGATGTCATCGCCTTCGTTTAGTTCGGGTTTGACGTAATTGTGCTGCGCTGCAATTTCCGCCAGCGTAGAGAAAACATCCAAGCGTGCAATACCTGCGGCGACTTTGCTGATGCGTTCACAGTGCCGACTAAGTTCGTCGCAAACCTGCCGATATAAATTTGTTTCCAGCTCTAAAATTCTTTCTTTGGCATTCGCAATCAGGGCTTCGTGTTCCTTAAGTTCAAGCGTGAAATAGCGTTCAGCATTGATCAGCGTTTGTTTGCGAATGTAATCTTTCGGCGCTAAATGCAAATTCGCTTTGGTGATTTCGATATAAAAGCCGAAGACTTTGTTGAAGCTGACTTTCAGTGAACGAATGCCGGTGCGCGCCCGTTCGCGGGTTTCAAATTTGGCCACGAATTCACGGCCACCGCTCAGGATGTCGCGCAGTTCGTCAAGCTCTTTGGCAAAGCCCGTGCGAATAATATTGCCGCGCTCAAAATCCGAAGCCGGACGATCTGTAATCGCTTTACCGACAAAATTCACCAGATCATCACATTGCTCAAGCGGCGCAATAAAATCTTTTGGGGCGCGAGCTTTGCCGATATTTTTTTCCAGTGCGGCACGAAGCGCCGGGATTGTGCGCAAACTGTGCGCCAGGGCTACGACCTCGGCAGGCACGGCAATCTTACGGCGAATTCGTCCGAGCAGTCGTTCGAGATCAAGCACATTAGCGAAGGCCGAGCGCAAATTTTCACGCGCCATCTCATTTTTCACAAACCATTCAATGGCATCCTGCCGCGCCCGTAATTCAGTCAAATCAAGCAATGGATGCCGTACCCATTTTCTCAGCAAGCGTCCGCCCATTGGCGTAATGGTCAAATCAATTGTCGCCACCAGAGAACCAATCGGAGCGCCGCCTGTGAAATCCCAGCTTTGAAATATTTCCAGATTGCGAATCGCGTTCGGATCAAGCCGCATGAAATTATCGGTGCGATGTGTTTGCAAACGCGTGAGTGTTTGCAGCGCGTCCGGTTGCGTGTCGCGCAAATACGCGATGATCGCGGCGGCAGCGCAAATTGCCAGGGGCTGGTGTTCGCAACCAAAGGCCGCCAGCGTTTTGACGCCAAAATGATGGAGCAAAGATTTTCGTGCTTTGGGCAATTCAATTTCTTCGTCGGCAATTTTGGTGATGGAGCGGACATCGAGGCCGGGCAATTCCTGCGAACGCGCCAGCAATAATTCGGCGGGCGCAAGTCGTTCGAGTTCGGTCAGAGCCTGCGCGGTTTCCAGTTCTGTAGTCGCAAATTCTCCGGTGGAAACATCCACAAATGCCAAGCCGGAATTTCGTTCGCCGTTAATAAAACTCGCCAGAAAATTATTGGCGCGACCTTCCAGTAAACCGGGTTCGATGATCGTGCCGGGCGTGATAATGCGCGTGACTTCGCGTTCGACCAGCCCTTTGCCCGGCGGGGTAGTTTGCTCGCAAATTGCCACCTTGTGACCGCGATTGATGAGCCTGGCAAGATGCGTTTCGAGGGAGCGAATGGGAACGCCAGCGAGCGGATGAATTTGCCCTTTGCCAAAATGTTTGCGTGTCAGCGCGACGCCTAACTCACGCGCCACAACCCGCGCATCTTCGTCAAAGCATTCATAAAAATCACCAATTTGAAACAGCAGAATCATGCTGGGAAAACGGCGCTTTATTTCCAGATACTGACGACGCAGGGGCGGTTCTTTGACGGGCATAGTTTGACCAAATTTGGAACGCAACGTAAGCTCAGTTGTAGCGTTTAGTGAATGGAAAAACAAGTGAGATTAAGCGAAGGAAGAGTAATAGGGCGACGAGCGATTTTGTGGCTCTGCCGCCTGATGTGCGGAAAGGCTGTGCCTTTCCGTTACCATTCCCATTATTTTATGCGGCTGTGCCGCCAATGTGGGGCGCAGCCCCAAAACAATATCTGCACTGCTTTTCGGTTGGGCAGAGCCACAACCCCACATCAGGCGGCAGAGCCGCAAGAGTTTTATGATAGTGGCGGAATCAACCATATAACGCCTACCCGCTACCGCAGGTGGTGCTGGCTTTTTATTATGAAAACTTACGATGTCATTGTGATTGGCGGCGGCCCGACGGGCCTGGCGTGTGCGATTGAAGCGCAACGTGCAGGGCTGAATTACCTCGTGCTGGAAAAAGGTTGTGTCGTCAATTCGCTTTACCACTATCCCACGCAGATGACTTTTTTTACGACGCCGGAATTATTGGAAATCGGCGATCTGCCGTTTGTCTGTGAACGCGAAAAACCTAATCGTATCGAAGCTCTCAAATACTATCGCCGCGTAGTTGACACGTACAATTTGCGCGTCAATCAATACGAAAAGGTTATTGAGGTGAAGGGCGCAGATGGTAATTTTCAGGTGACAACAGAATTGCAGGCGACAGGCGAGCAGCGTAATTATCAAACGCGGAAATTGATTGTTTCGATTGGCTATTACGACCAGCCAAATTTCCTTCATATTCCTGGCGAAGATTTGCCGAAGGTTTCGCATTTTTACAAAGACGCTCATCCGTTTTATCAACGTGATGTAGCGATCATCGGAGCCGGGAATTCAGCCGCCATCGCCGCGCTTGACCTCTATCGTCACGGAGCGCGTGTCACCATGATTCATCGCGGCGCCGCGCTCAAAGACAGTATCAAGTATTGGATCATGCCCGACATCCAAAATCGGCTTGAGAACAAAGAAATCACCATGCATTTCCAAACTGTAGTAAAGGAAATACGTGCGCAAGCTATCGTAATTGTTAACCTGGAAACTGATGAGGAAAGGGAATTGCCCAATGATTTTGTCTTCGCGCTGACGGGCTATCACGTAGACAACGTTTTTCTGCACAGCTTAGGAATTACGATTGACCCTGAATCGTGGAAGCCGTCGTTTGAGTCCGAAACTTTGGAATCAAATGTACCGGGAATTTATTTAGCCGGAGTCACAATCGCAGGCAAGGATACGGGCAAAGTGTTTATCGAAAACGGACGTTTTCACGGCGGGCAAATCATCAAATCATTGCAGGCAAAACTAGCGCTTACTTAGTCCAGTTCACACCGATATTTCCTGATCTCTTCCATCATTGCATCAAAGGTCGGATCGTTTTTAAATCTTCCGGCATGTTTAAGTAAGGGATTTACTGCTGGCGTAGGAATTTCAACTGATACAATCTCGCCCTGCGCCAAAAAAGTCTTGAGGGCTTGTTTGATGTTGGCAATCGCTTCTTCTTATGTTTTTCCTTCTGCTTTGCACTCAGGCATCCCAATGATAGAAGCCACGACGCCATTTTTATTTTGGTTCTGGACAAGGATTTGATACTGCATAACGAATGGATTATACGCTGTCATTAAATTGGCAACAACACCTAATTGTTAACTGCTGCCTCATCAATTCGCAACACGCCGCGCTTACCATCCAGTGTCGCCATCACACCAAGCGGCAACGTTAAATTGCCGATCTTGCTATGCCCGCTGCGCAGCCCGAACAGCACCGGAATTCTTAACTCCGCAGTTAACTCAGCCAGCACATTCTGTAACGTGTAGCCCTGTTCGCTATGCTGAAAACAATCGCTCATTTCGCCAAATACGATGCCGTGCACGCTGGCAAATTTTCCTGCTAATTTCAATTGCTGCATCATTCGATCCAGTTGATAAGGTCGCGTTCCCGTATCTTCCAAAAATAAAATCGTGTCGGTTGTTGCAAGCTCATCCGGCGTCCCCATCATCGCTGCAATCATTGACAGACATCCGCCGACCAGTCGCCCACTAACGCTTTTGCCACGATGCAAAATTTCCGCCCCAACAGCAACAATTTCGCCTATTGGCTCCGCTTTTGTCAGCGCGTTCAGCAATGTAGTTTTGTCGTAATGCGCTTCGCCGCCAGCTAAATCTTTCGCCGCCATCGGGCCATGAAATATGACCCAGCCGAAGCGCCGATAGAGATACAAATGCAGCGCCGTCATATCGCTGTAGCCGATGAAAATTTTCGGATTCTCACGCAACAATTTTTCATCCAGCAACGGCAGGATTCGCATCACGCCGTAACCGCCCCGCGCCGCCCACACTGCTTTTACTTCGGGATCAGTAAACGCGTCGGTCAATTCGCGGCGCCGGCGTTCGTCTGTGCCTGCGGTATAACGATCTTTTTCCAAAATGTCAGGATCGTATTTCACGCGCAGTCCGAGGCTGGTTAATTCGGCTACTCCGCGCAACAAATACTCAGCTTTTAAATTGCTGGCCGACGCGACGATTTGCACTAGGTCGCCTGTTTGTAAGGCTTTAGGTTTTTGTATTGGTTTCGTCATAAAAATGTCAGAATTACGATGATTGCGGCGAATTCTTACTTGCGTTACTCTCAACTTAGGTCGCCCCGCCTGAGACTTACCGAGAGCGAAGCCAGCCCATAAATTACCTTCGCCATCATCAGACAACCCTTACTACTCTGTCAAAAGTTGGAGAGCAAGCATGGAGATCGCCGTTGCCATTGTCGAAGAAGCGCCAGATATTACCCAATCACCGCATCCTGATTTAGACCTGAGCTTATTTGATCCGTTCCATAAATTGGTGCAGATCGAAGCGCTCGGCCAAAACTTCAAAGTGCCGGAAAATAATACCCTGCTGCGCTGTTTTCAGTACATCGCCTTCGAGACAATTTCGTATGGCGGTTTTTGCTGGAACGGCACATGTCGTCAATGCGAGGTGAAATATGATTTGGGCGATGGCCGCGAACGCCAGTGTCTGACGTGCTGCACGAAAGTTACAGAAGGAATGAGAATCACGGAAACGCACCCGGAAGTTAGTTTTGAATAAGCCTTGCCTGATAAACGGATGTTCATTATTCTTCTCGCGCTTTAATTTCAGAGAGGAAGAATCAAGTGGACATCATCGAACGCATCAAACAAATCGGCATCATTCCTGTTGTCAGTATTCACAACCTCGAACACGCGCTGCCATTGGCTGAGGCTTTGCTCGCAGGTGGTTTGCCGTGTGCGGAAATTACTTTTCGCACGGTGGCAGCGGCGGCGGCGATCACGCAGATCAAACAACGCTTTCCTGAAATTTTGCTCGGCGCTGGAACAGTGCTTTC
>JANMKB010000225.1:0-14930 GCA_031371805.1 Blastocatellia bacterium
TTTCCGGTGCTGACCAGTGCTGCCAGCGCCAGTGGTTCGACGACGATTCAGGGGACGCTCAACTCACTGGCGACGACTTCGTTTCGCATTGAGTTTTTCGTCAATGATGCCTGTGACGGTTCCGGCAATGGCGAAGGGCAGACTTTCATCGGCGCACAAAATGTCCTCACTGATGCGAGCGGCGATGCGACGATCAGCGCGACCTTTGCGGCAGCCATCACGGCGGGCAAATTCATCACCGCGACGGCGACCAAACTGGATGCGATGGGCATTCCGGTCGAGACCTCTGAATTCTCGGCCTGTGGCGTCGTCACGCCGCTCAACACCACGCCGACGATTATGCCTGCCGCCGCGCTAACGCGGCAACAGGGCAGTCCGGCAGGTGCGGCAGTCACCATTGCGACCGTGAACGACACCGAAACCGCGCCGGGCAGCCTGACCGTGACCACCACGACCGTTCCGGCGGGGATTACAATAACAAGCATTACGAATACGGCAGGCACGATCACGGCAACTGTCGCCGCCGCCTGCACCGCGACGCTGGGCAACAACACGGTCGTGCTGACGGTGACAGATGGCGGCAGCCTGACGGCAACAGCGAATCTGATCGTCAATGTCACGGCGAATACAGCGCCAACATTGACGTATGGCAATGTCAGCATGCTGAGCGGCGGCGCGACCACGAACAGCCCAACCACAGCTACCGATAACGGTTCCATCACAGGTTACGCAGTGCAGTCGCAAGGGACGTATACCGGAACGATTTCAGTCAATTCCTCTGGCGTTGTCAGCATCAGCAATGCGGCTCCGGTGGGAACGCATATCATCACGATTCGGGCGACGGACAATTGCGGCTTGACGACGGATGCGACCTTTACGCTAACGGTCGGTAACAATCCTCCGACGATTACACCGAGCGCTGCGCTCACACGACAGCAAGGGAGTACAGGGACGGTCTCAACTATTGCGACCGTGAATGACACCGAAACTGCGCCAGGCAGTCTGGTGGTTACTGCGACCACTGTTCCGTCCGGGATCACGGTGACGGGCATCACCAACACGGCAGGCACAATTACGGCGACCGTCACAGCAGGCTGCACGGCTGCATTGGGAGCAAACACCGTCGTCCTGACTGTCACTGATGGTAATTCGGGTACGGCAATGGCGAATCTGACGGTGAACGTCACGGCAAATACGGCTCCGACCGTGGGCAACTATGCCAATCCGAGTACGCTTGCTCCCGGCGGTGGCGTGACAGTCACGCCTGCTGCCGCCCCGGCGGATAACGGCTCCATTACCAGTGTTACCGCCACGGCTCCCGGCTTTACAGGAACGTTCAGCGGCAACCCCGCCACTGGCGCGGTGACGGTCTCAAATGCAGGACCAGCCGGAAGTTACACCGTGACGGTCACGGTGACAGATAATTGCGGCGCGACGGTGCAGAAAACTTTCACGTTAGTGGTCAATGCCGCGCCATCCATCACTCCTGGCGCGACGGCGACGCGCAAACAAGGCAGCGCCCCAAGCGTGGCGACGATTGCAACCGTCAGCGATGACCTGACCGCAGCGGGCAGCCTGACGGTGACGGCGACGACTGTGCCAGCGGGCATCACGATCACGGGCATCACGAATACCAATGGGACGATCACGGCAACTGTCGCAGCAGATTGCACCGCGACAATTGGCAACAACACTGTGGTGCTGACCGTCATGGATGGTAACGGCCTGATGACGACAGCAAACTACCTCGTCAATGTGACGGCGAACGATGCGCCGACAGTCGGAACTTACAGCAATCAAATGGTGACACCCGGCAGCAATGTCACGGTCACACCGAGCGCCGCCCCGGCGGATAACGGTTCCATTGCGAGCGTGACGGCGACGGCTGCGCCCAACACTTTCACGGGGACATTCAGCACGAACACGACAACCGGAGCGGTCACAATCACCAATGCCGCACCTGCCGGAATTTACACCATTACCGTAACTGTGACAGACAATTGCGGCGCGACGGTGCAGAAAACTTTCACGCTGACGGTCAACCCTCCAATTGCGATTGCGATTAACGATGTGACCGTGACGGAAGGTAACGCGGGAACCGTCAATGCAACCTTCATGGTCAGCCTGTCGAATCCGAGTGTGACGACAGTGACAGTGGATTACGCTACCGCCAGTGGCACGGCAACAGCAGGCAGCGATTACGCGGCGGCGAGTGGCACGCTGACATTCGCGCCAGGAATTACGACGCAAACGATTGCAGTGGTGGTCAATGGCGACACCACGGTCGAACCGAACGAAACCTTCTTTGTTAATCTGTCCAATCCGACGAATGCCACCATTACAGACAATCAGGGACAAGGCACGATCACGAATGATGATACCGCCACCCTGAGCATCAATAATGCGACCGTGACCGAAGGTAACGCCGGAACGACGAATGCGACTTTCACCGTGAGTTTATCCAATCCCAGTGCGACTCCGATCACGGTGGATTTTGCGACGATGGATGGCACTGCCACCACTGCCGATGCTGATTATGTGGCGAAGAGTGGGACGCTCACCTTCCCTGCCAATTCCACGACCGCGCAAACGATTACGGTGC
This sequence comes from Blastocatellia bacterium, assembly GCA_031371805.1. Lineage (GTDB taxonomy): Bacteria > Acidobacteriota > Blastocatellia > RBC074 > RBC074 > JAFDVL01. The sequence goes on from JANMKB010000225.1 coordinate 2,603, forward strand.
TGGTCAATGGCGATTTGAAAGTGGAAGGCACCGAAACCTTCAAAGTCACTTTGAGTAATCCGGTCGGCGCGACGATTGCAACGGCGCAAGGGATTGGCACGATCACCAATGATGACAGCGCAACCATTGCCATCAACGATGTCACACTGAATGAAGGCAATGCTGGAACCACCAGTTTTACTTTCAATGTTAGTTTGAGCGCACCCGTAGATCAGCCTGTCGTTGTGAATTACGCGACGGCGGATGGCACGGCGACGATTGCCAATGCTGATTATGTAGCGAAGACGGGGACGGTGACGTTCCCCGCGAATTCGACCGCCGCGCAAACCATCACCATCGTGGTTAACGGCGATACGACCGTGGAGCCGAATGAAACATTTTTCGTCAATCTGACGCCGAATGTGTTGCCCTATGCGAGCGTAACGATTGCAGATAATCAGGGGCTGGGAACCATTACGAATGACGATGCGGCGACGCTGAGCATCAACAATGTGACGGTGGCAGAAGGCAACAGCGGGACGACGAGTTTTACTTTTACGGTGACTATGTCGGCGGCTTCCACCCAAACGGTGACGGTGAATTATGCGACGGCGAATAATACCGCGGCTGCGCCGGGCGATTACGCAACGACGAGCGGAACCCTCACCTTTGCACCGGGCGACACCGGCAAAACCATCACGGTCGCCATCGTTGGAGATGGGAACGTGGAGCCGAACGAAAGCTTTTTCGTGAACCTGTCGAGTCCGACCAATGCGACGCTTGCCACGGCACAGGGAGTCGGGACGATCACGAATGATAATTTCCCGCCGTTCACCGCCACGATGGGCGATCCGTTTGTCTGTAGCGGCGTCGGCAGTTCACTCCTCGCTACCGCCACGCTCACCAATCCCAACAGCACCCCGCAGGCCGCGACCATCAATGTCACGCTACCGGTGCAACTCACGATTATTCCGAACACCTGCACCGCGAATGTCGGTGCTTGCACGACGACGCCACCCAATCAGGTCGCGTGGACGGGTAATCTCGGCGCCGGGCAAACCGTCACGATTCAGTATCAGGCACAGGTCGCCGATGGGACTCCGCTCGGCACGCTCATCACGATCAATTCCACGGGCAGCGTCAATGGCGTCCCCGCCTCGACTTCGGCTTCCGGCACAGTCTCGTGTCCCAACAATGGTTCCAACAGTCCGGTCGTCAACGATCAGAAACCCGGTTCGCTGCTGGTGTTCCCGTACTACAAACACGATGCGCAAAATAAAGTAGACACGCGGCTGACCCTGACGAACATTGGCAAACTGCCGATCAATGTGCACTTCCTGTTTCTGGATGGCGCGACTTGTCAGGAGTTTGATCAGTTCGTCTGCTTCACACCGAACGCGAGCATTCAATGGAAAGCCTCGGAATTTGATCCGCAAAACAAGGGCTACCTGATTGCCTATGTGACCGATAATCAGGGCCAGCCGCTTGCTTACAACAGCTTGATCGGCAATGCTTTTGTGACGGATGGCGAATATGTGGGCAATTATGGCGCGGAGTCGTTTGCTTCACCGCAGGCATTGGGAACAACGATTGGGGCCGTCTCAACCCCGGGGCTGTCGTGGACGATTCCGCTGGATGGGATTGCGCTGGACATGGCCCCCACAGCCTTTGCGGTTGAGTTGCAAAGCCCGGTGGACACGATCAATCAAAAGCTGGTGCTGGCGGGACTGCGCGGCGATGCGTATGCCGGCACGCTGGGTGGGGTGACGCAGATTGGGGCGGGACTGGTCTACAATGGGCACGAAGCGTTGCGCAGCTTCTCGCCGTTCATCAGCGGGCAGTGTCTGGTCGAAAAAATCATTGACAGCACGACGCCGCGGGTAGCGGGGACACTGGCCAGCCTGATGCCCAAAGGGGAAATCGGCACTTTACGATTTAGTGTCACGGCAGCGACGGGCTTGTTGCTGACCTCGAACAAAAATGCGTTAAGCGGCATCCGCACCCTGCATAAAGTCCAGGTCGGTATTTCCTCCCTCATCATTCCCTTACTCACACCTGATTGCCAGTACTGGCGACCACAACCCTAAACCCGGCTCGCAGTTTGGAGCGCCCGCACGAGGCTGGCGCTCCAACGGAGGAAAACAATTTCCTGGCTCTACTGTGACAAAACTTCTTTGAAAAATTCCAACGCTCGTTGATCGCCGCTTTGCCCCAGCCAGAACATTGCCTGTTTACGCACCGCCGCCTTTTGATGCGTTTTGGCAATTTTAATCAGCAGCGGAATCCCTTCATCCTTTGGTTTCTGGCTGATTGCAAACACGGCTTGTCGTTGCACTTCGGTTTCGCCATCTTCTTTTTCGACGACGTTGCTTAAATATTTCAGGCTGCGCTCACCCGCCTTTTGCCCCAGCCAGAAAAGCGCCTGCTTTTTCAATTCGCGGTCATTGTCGCTGTCGGCTATTTTAATCAGGAAATCTGTCGCCGCGTCTTTGTTTTCGTTAATCGAAGTCGCAAAAATAATTTGTCGTTTCAATTCGCGGGGCGTGACAGTTGCATAAAGATTTTGCAAAGTCGCCAGCGCCGGTTTGTCTTTGCTGATGCCCAGCGCGAAAGCCGCTTGTTTACGAACTTCAAGATTTTCGTTTTCGTTGCGCACAACATCAGCAATGAACGACGATTCTCCGGCGGAGTGTCCCAGCCAGAACACCGCAGCTTTACGAATCTTCACCTCTTTCGACTGACTCACAAAACTTTTCAGCATGGCACTAATGCGCTGATCGTCGTGGACAGCTATCGCCTGCACCGCGTGTTCGCCCACGCGGTCGGTCGGCTGTTGCTCAACTATGTCTTTGAGATAATTCAAACTCTCTTCATTCCCTGCCCGACCCAGCCAGTAAACCGGATAGCCGCTGTATTCACGCTGCCGATCAAGGTTATAAATTTCCAGCCGCGTAATCGTGTCAGCCTCGTGCAACAAAAAGACACCGAGGTTACGTGTTTCGATGACAGAATCAACGGTGACGCCATTGATCATGGTGACATTTCCGTTGTTATGAAACTCCGCATCAATGGCGATGCCGGGACGAGTATCAAACGTATAAGCTATCCAGAATTTTTGCTTACTGGCAGTTCCCAGTTTGCTGGCCTGAGCAAGTTTGGCTGTGAAGTTTTCACCTGCTACCGGAATGAAATTTTGGCTTTGAGTTGGAGCCTGAATGGCAGGCTCGACAAGGTTAATTTCTGGTGTCCAGTGACGATAAAAAAAGCTGGTCACGGCTAATATTATGGCAGCCCAGTTCATCATTTTTGTACCTCTCTTTCGGTTCTGAAATGTTCGATATGCTGCCAGCTTGTCGAACCCCTGGCGCACCAGCAACTTGCGAGAAAAACTGTAGTGCCGTAAATTCACCGACGAGCTGGCAGCGTTGTCGGACATCGCCGCGCCACATTTTCATTAGTAGTGTTTATAATTGCTGGCATGGCTTGCACACGCGCCCATTTATTTGAGAATTTCCTCTAAGAATTTTGACGCTTCGGGATCGCGGCTTTGCCCCAGATATAAAACTGCTCGCTTGCGCAAAGTCATGGACGAATCACTTTTCGCAATGCTGAGTATTTTTTGCAGCGCTGTTTTCGCTTTGGACTGGCTCAGGGCGAAAATGATTTGTCCTTTGACCTGCTCATTTTGTTCAGAATCATAGAGTCCCACCAACTCGCCGATTGATTGTTCGCCTCGTTGCCCCAGCCAGAAAATTGCCTGAGAACGAATCGTTGTACTTTTGTGATTGCGCGCCACCTCAAATAATCTGGCGGTCGTTTGCGGCGTATTATTTTGGGCAATTGCGAACAAAGCGGCTTTCGTAATTTCCGGCTCTTCTGATTTTGTGAGTAGTTCATTCAGCACTTCCAGCGCTTTATCATCCTTACTTTGCCCCAGCCAGAAAATCGCCGTGCGCCGCAGCTTCGGATCATTTTGACTCCGCGCCAGCTCAATCAAATATGGAGTAGTTTTTGGCCCATGATGCTGCCCCAATAATCTGACCGCCACATCTTTCAAGGGCTTGCTCGAAGTTTCTGCTTTCAAAATTTCGGCGATATATGGCAAGGCGCGATCAGGATCGGATTGCATCAGACTTTGCAACGCGATGCTTTTGATTTCATCTTTGTCGCTCATCGGTTCACGTCTGCCGCCCTCACTTGTTGCGGATTGTCCCAGCGCGATGGCAACCGGAGCAGTCAGGTCGCTGGACGACCAGGTCGAACCGACTGAACCTGAAATTGCAACAGCGGGAACTGGTGCGGGGCCAGGAAAAGGCTGAATATTTGGCACGGGCTGAATAAAAGGCGCAGCATCACCACTGATCGCATACCTGACAACATTTTTATTGCCGGATGCGGGTGCGATTTCAATTTGTAAAGCTCTGGCATCATCAATCCAGGAGGACTGTGGATATTGCCTGAAGAGTTGCATTAGATATTTTTCAGCTTCGGAAAAATGTGCTTGTTTTTTATTGGTGAAGGCCAGCCAGTAAAGAGCGGCATCAACATTTTTATTGTTAGGATAATCGCGGAGAAAATCACGAAAATGTTTTTCGGCTGCTTCCCATTTGTCATCTTCGAGCAAATCACGCCCAGCCCGAAAAGCGCTGGCCGCACTGTCGGTCGCACTGGTTGTTTGCACAAAACGGTTCAGTTTTTTCAGCTCAGGGCGGACGGTTTGCCCGAAGCTTTGCCCCATCATAAACAGGGTCACAAGCAACACATAAATCAACGTTTTATTTTGTTTCATAGCAAGCTCCAGTAAAGATTTCATTAATCTGCGTCCGCGTTAATTGACGCAAATGAAGTCGTATAAATTTGTAAGGCGGCAACGATTTCTTTCTTCTGCATGCGTTCCTTAATAGGCTGGATTTCGTCAGCCGTTGGACGTTCAGAAAGATTTGCCAGATCAAGTAGTAATGGCTCTAAATTGCTCAGTACATCTTCCGTAGCTAAATCACTTTTCGCTTCAGCGATCAGCCGGAATTTAATATTTTCGCGCAATAACAAACGGGCGCGGGATTTTTCGTAGCCTAAATCAAAGGTCGCATCATCACTTGCCGGAGTATTTCTAAATGAGCGCAGGACGAGTTGGGCTTTTTCAAAATGACGCGCTAACTGTAACGGCGAAAGATCAGGCGTGTTAATCGCAGCCTCGGCAAATGGTACAGGGTCAAACAAGGAATAGGGTTTCTTGCCGGGCGGTCGCGCATCATCTTTACGTGGTTTTGCTGGCTTGACCGGCTCACGTTTTCTGCGGTTCGGCGAAGGTCGGCTTTGATCAGTTGCAGCCAGATTAACTATCGGTGAAATAGTTTCCACAGCGTCTTTTTTTGCTCCAGCAATTTTTATCTCGGAACGCTCCCGCAAGCCCCACCATGCGCCTGCTACTAAAATCATTAATGCCAGCGTCGCCGGAATCATCCAACCCGGACGCAACCACGTGCGGCTCAGCATATTTGCCGCCTTATCCTGAATTAATTTAGTGCGCAAAGCCGCTTCATAACGATGCCAATAAGCCTCGCCCGGCATTGCAAAAAGTTCCACCTGATGAAAAGTAACCAGCGCCTCTTTTACACTAAAATAATAATCTTTGCAGCTTTGACATGACGTTAAATCAGCCAGCAGCGAGGGATAAATATGATTGCCCGGGTGATTGAAATCCAGGTCATTTATTTTTTCTCTGGTGTGATTACAATAATGCATAAAGCCTAACTCTTTTCGCCAATGGCGAGTTGTGAAAACTCATCTGTCGGAGCATTTGCGCCAAGTTTTTCGCGCAATTTTCGCACCGTGCGAAACAATGCTTTTTTGATCGTGCCTGCCGAAACTCCGCAGGCCTTAGCAATTTCATCGCAGGTCATGCCCTCACGATGCTTGAGTAAAAAGATCAATCGCTCACGCGGCGTTAATTCTCCGAGCGCCTGCATCACCTGCTCAAGCAGTAAATTCTGATGCAACCCTGCTTCGATTTGAAAGCACGGTTCGATGTCGTCCAGCGGCACAAATTCACGTTTTTTTCTGCCGCCCAGCCACGCAAAAAATTGTGACCGCTGCTGATTCAGCAAAGTATTGATCGTGATTTGCCGCAGCCAGGTATAAAAGCTGGCTTCCCCCTTAAAACTGTCAATCGCACGATACGCTTTCAACCAAACATCCTGTGACAAATCTTCAGCATCCTGTGGGTCACGGGTGTGCTGCAAAGCTAACGAATAGATGCGCCGCTGATAGCCACGGGCCAGCTCGCAAAAAGCCTCCCGATCACCTGATTGTGCTTGCGCTATCAATTCGTTTTCATTAATCACGGATGACCTACCATTTGCGAAGTGTCATAACCATAGACACGAATTTGGAGATTTGGTTGGCAGGGAGAGAAGAATTATTTTTAGGGGGGATTTATCATTACAACTTGCGGTCGTGCAAGGGGCCTTTGGAGCGCCAGCATCCTGCTGGCGCTCTAAACACGGAAATTCTCAGTCATTCTTCAAATAAACCCGCGCCCGATCTGAATGGATCGCCAGCCGTGGGCCGCCACCATTGATTGCGCCTTCGAATTTGTCATCGTGAATACCATTGGTAGTAATCGCAAAGTCGGATTTGAATTCGCTGCGCCGTTCTTTATTCATTCTGACAACCATTCCCTGATTGCCAGGGACGCGCATTTCCAAATTACCACGATCAATTTCAATCCGGGAATCTCCGGTAATTTGCAGCCGTTCAAAAATCAAATTCGTCCGATCAGAATCAACGTTCAGACTGCCGCGCAAATTCGCCAGCCGTGATTCATTGCCGCGATCAATCTGTAAACGAATTTCTCCGGTCAAATCCTCTGCTCGCACAGGTGTACGATCAGCCTGTAACTTAAGTTTCCCCTCAAAGCCACGAATTTCAGCTTCTGAGCGGTCTACCTCAAAATCCAGATTCAGATGACGCGGTGCGCGAATTTCCCAATCAATATGCGGAATCACACGATTGCGCCCGCCCCATTTTTCTTCATAAGGGACGTCGTCGTAATTGGCCCTGATCGTCAGTGAACGAGCATCGCCAAGTATTTCAATCCGTGTTGCCTCAACCGCACGACGGGCATAATCCGCGCTTGCATGCTCATTCGTGCGACCCTCAATGCGGGCGACGACCTCGACCTGATTTCGATCCCATGAAATCAGATGGACTTTGCTCACATCAAACTTCACGCGCAAATCTCCCCCTGCGGAAAAGTCTACGGTTTTATTAAAATTTTTACTCTGAGCGTTGAGTGTTGCGGAGATAACCAATGAGACAAATAAAGTAACGATACTAACAATTTTCATAATTTCCTCCCTGAAGTTGTAGTTAGGCTTGACAGTGAGTGCAGCGAAACAAGCAATAGTTTCAATTGATCGAATTTTTTATTCGTAGCGAAACAAAGTACCCTCGCAGGTCAAAATAAAAGACGCAAATACCGTCGCCAGTGTTAACAAAGTTGCGGCGTTTATTTGGCAGTGATAAATTTCCCCAGGCAAATCAGGCTTATAAAAATCAGCACATGAAATCACCTGGCTTACATCGCTCCCTCCCCATCATTGACATTAGCGCCCTGCGGCTCAGGACGGCACAGCAATTCGCCGTCGCCGCTGCAATCGGACAGGCCTGCCGCGCCGATGGATTTTTTTACATCACGGGACACGGTATGGACGAAGCGCTATGCCTGCGCTTAGAACAATTGAGCCGGGAATTTTTCGCGCAGGATTTGGCGACAAAGATGGAAATTAACATGGCATGCGGAGGCAAAGCCTGGCGGGGATATTTTCCGGTCGGAGGCGAACTGACTTCAGGTCAGCCGGATGTGAAGGAAGGAATTTACTTTGGTGCAGAGCTTGCGGCCAATCACCCGCTGGTGCTGGCTGGCGTTCCAATGCACGGCGCAAATCTTTTTCCGACCAACCTGCCGCAATTCCGTAACACGGTGCTGGAATATCTGGCGGCAATGACAGAGCTTGGGCATATATTGATGCGTGGAATCGCGCTCAGCCTCGGCCTTGACGAATCGTATTTTGCAGAGCGCTACACCAATGACCCGCTGATTCTGTTTCGCATTTTCAATTATCTGGCGCACCCGACGGGCTGGGGCGTGGGAGAGCATACCGATTATGGCTTGCTGACAATTTTAAAGCAGGACGATTGCGGCGGGCTGCAAGTTAAGTCACAAGCAAACTGGCTTGAAGCTCCTCCGCTGCCCAACACATTCGTTTGCAATATTGGCGACATGCTGGATCGTTTGACGGGCGGATTATATCGCTCGACGCCGCATCGGGTGCATAATGTTAGCGGGCGTGATCGGCTCTCGTTCCCCTTTTTCTTCGACCCGAATTTTAATGCCGAAATTGTCCCCATCGTTCACAATCAAATTGTCCCTGACGACCGCAGCAAGCGCTGGGATCAGGCAAATGTTCACGAATTTCGGGGCAGTTACGGCGATTATTTGCTCAACAAAGTCGGCAAAGTCTTTCCACAACTATTACGCAAAGTTTTATGAAACAATTAATTTTCCTGCTTACTTTTTTTCTCTGGCTCACAACTTCTTTCGCGCAATCCGGTCAAACCTGGATCACGAACGCTTCCGGCGTCAGAGCCAGAGCAACTCCGGCAATAACCGGCGAAGAAGTTTTACGTCTGCCCATCGGAACCATCCTCAAACAAATTGACAACGAACAGCCTGCCGCAAAGGTCAGCGAGAAAAATGATTTCTGGTATCACGTGTCATTAGCAAACGGAAAAGAGGGTTGGATATTTGGCACCTTTGTGACGCGCTTTGAGGAAAAAAACCGTGGCGAAATTTATCAGCAAATCGCTGCCGCAAAATTAAAAATTGAAGACGCAGGCTTTGCTGAGTGGGCAGATTTAACGCGCTTCCTGACTGCGGCAACCAGCGAAATCACCGAGCGTCGTATACGCGCGGAATTAGAGCTTGCGCGCCTCCTCGCCCTGCAAAAAGCGTTTGAGAAAATTCCGGTTGAGAAGCTGGAACAACCCGAATTTCAGCGCTTCGTCAAACCTTATCAGGCGAATGCTGAATACAGCGAACCCAGCGGATTATGGCTGGTCAAATCCGACCTGCTCTGGAGTTTGCAAAAAAAATATGTTGATTTGCCTGTCGCCGAGAACATCGCCTGGGCCGCCGCCAACCTGCCCATCCCCGGCGAATGCGAAGATGATGACTCCTGTCACATGGCGTTATTAAATATGACGCTTGGTCGTTACCTGCAACTTTATCCCAAAGGCAAGCATGCCGTGACTGCCCTGGACAAATCCATCGAATCATTGCAGGGCATCAACGCAATGATGAAGCATATTCAAACCCCGAAAGGTAAGTCAGCGGCAGACAATCAAATTCGCAAAGATGCCCTGGCGACAGGTGCAAAGATGCGAGCCAACGTCGCACAAGTTATCAATCCAAAGAAAGCGAAGGTTTTAAGCTTGCTCGCGCAGTACGAGAAAAATTATCGCTAGAAAATATCACCCCGTCGCTACGGCTCCAGGTACAGTACCGCGAGTCGTAGCGAGTCGGGTTCCGTCCAACAAATACTATGGTATGATTATTTATCATACTCAAATAAGGAGATCATTTAATGAGTACGGCAAAAGTAGCAATCACGCTTGATCAGGCAACACTTGCCAAGCTTGACCTGTTCGTAAAAAGAAAAATTTTTCCCAGCCGGAGCCGCGCCATCCAGGAAGCGATTGCGGATAAGCTCACGCGTTTGGAGCGTAGTCGGCTTGCCATAGAATGCGCGAAGCTTGATCCTGAATTCGAAAAGGCGATGGCTGAAGAAGGTATGTCGCAGGAGTTGAAGCAATGGCCCGAATATTAAGAGGCGATATTATCTGGGCTGACCTGAACCCGACCCGAGGAAATGAGCAAACCGGCTTGCGCCCTGTTCTAGTACTGAGCGAAGACATTTTTAACCTAAAATCCGGCACCGTTATCGCTGTAGCTTTAACCAGCCAGAGCCAAAAAGCAGGTTTCCCCTTAACAATGGAACTTTCTTCAAAAGGGCTGCCAAAGAAATCGTGGGTAAAAATTAGTCAGATTCGTACTTTATCTATTGATCGTCTGGGGAAAAAGATTGGGAAAGTTACGGCGTATGAATTAGATCAAATCATCGAAGGGCTTAACGAAATACCTGGTGCCTAAGCAATTTAGAAGAAAATTAACCGCGAACCTCTCAGGCTCACTCATCGTACTAACGCCAGGAATCTGAAACGAAATTATGTATTGTCCAAATTGTGCCGCCGAAGAAAACCAGCCCAAACAATTTTGTCGCAACTGCGGCACAGATTTACGTGGCGTTCGTTCCGCGCTTATAAAACCTGATACGCTGACCGCCTCTGCAGCCTCCGCCCGCGATGAAATTGGGCGGGCTGTAGCTTTCAAAATAAAAGAACTGGAATCTGGCTACGACCTGAAAAAAGTAGCAGAGGATGTCCTGCCGCAGATTGAAAAATTTCTGGAATCACCCGAAGAAAGACGTCTACGCAACATCCGCTCTGGCGTGATAACTTCTGCTATCGGATTAGGGGTGATCCTATTGTTTGGTGTGCTTAGTCTGGTATTCGATAAAGAGCTTATTTTCATGATGCTGGCCGGAATCGTGCCATTCCTGATTGGTCTGGGGCTAATCATCAACGGAATATTTTTTACAATTCCACGTCAGCATTTTTCCAACGCCGCGAACAACCTGCTGGAGCAAGCTCCCAATAATTCGGTTGTGAAAACCAACGAACTCTTACCTGCTGAAGGAGTCGCGCCGCCTTCCTCTGTTGTCGAACATACAACGCATCGTTTTCCTGAAAAATTGAAACATTGAGCAGGACTTTGAGGCCGTGATGGATCGTAAAAAGAAAGGACTAAAAAGAGAATATCAACAGTCCCCGCGCCCGATGGGAGTTTATCAAATTCGCAATTTGGTGAATGATAAAGTCCTGCTGGGTTCATCGCTCAATTTACCGGGAAATTTCAATCGCTACAGATTCAGCCTGACAGCCGGAACGCATCACAACAAAATTCTCCAGTCCGAATGGAATGAATTTGGCAGCAGCAATTTCGCGTTTGAGATTTTGGATGAACTCACCGCAACGTCAGAACCAGGGCGTGATTACCGCGAAGAGCTAACTTTTCTGGAAGATTTGTGGCGGGATAAATTACAACCTTACAACGAGCGCGGTTACAACAAACGCAAGCAATCAAGAGAAGAAAAGCTGCGACAAATTGCGCAGAACCGATTGTCAGAAAAATGGCAACGAGTATGAATTAAAGCAAAAATGAGCGAACAAAAAATCTTAGACTTATCCGGTCAATTGCTGACTTCTATCCCTCCGTCGGTTTGCCAGCAAGTCACACTGGAAGAACTTGAGCTTGATCGCAACCTGCTGCGTTCCCTGCCTGAAAATATTGGGCAATTATTAAAGCTGAAAAAGCTGAGTTTATACAGCAATCAATTGACCGCGCTGCCGCACTCAGTCTGGCAATTACCCAGCCTCGAAACCCTGAATATTTCTGAGAATCAAATTGATTTTCTCTCGGATGAGATTGGTAATTTAACGAAACTTCAGATGCTGGATTTGGGTCACAACAAATTAACTTCCTTACCCGCAGCAATCGGTAAGCTGGCCAGGCTCAGGTTTCTTTATATCAGCAATAATCACCTGACTGCGATTCCGCAATCATTCGAAAACCTGAGCAGCCTGCTTTACCTGAACCTCACGGATAATCAATTGACGGCTTTGCCAGATTTAGTCGGCAGGCTGAAACAGCTAATTGAATTACGGCTTTACAACAATTTGCTCGCTTCGCTGCCTGATGCAATCGGAGATTTAAGCAGGCTTAAAGAATTGCACCTGATGAAAAACAAGCTGGTATTGCTGCCGATGACAATCGGAAATCTTGCGCAGTTAAGGAAGTTAAGTTTGGAAGGAAATGAATTAACCGCGCTGCCCGAATCCATCGGCAGGCTGCAAAATTTAACTGCTCTGGATTTGCGCAATAACCACCTGGCATCATTGCCCGAAGCCATCGGCAACTTGAAAAATCTTCGCACCCTGGATTTACGCGCCAACAAATTGACTGAGCTTCCTGATAATCTAAAAAATTTATTAAATTTGGAAAAACTGGATTTACGCTGGAATAAATCGTTGCGGCTCCCGGCGTGGCTGGATAAATTTGAGCAGCGTAATTGTGTCATCTTCACCTGACTTTCCTGACACGGACGCAATTACAATGTTTACAATCCGCCATCCAATCAGTAAGGTTAATTTTCTGTTGTTAATCGTT
>JANMKB010000263.1:0-12164 GCA_031371805.1 Blastocatellia bacterium
AAAGACGACATCATCAACTTCAAATGTTTCCGCCGACTCTTCAAAATTATCCCACCAGTGCCCAACGATTTCGCCCGTGCGATCTGCCAGCGTCAGGGTCAGATATTGCCCGCCACCTTTTTTATTCCGAAACTCTTTCGCTTTGACCAAAAAGTAGGTACTGATGGTTTGGTCAGTGGCGAAATCGCTGATAAATATTTTCATAATAATTGGTGGTCAGTTACTTCTGCGCGGTTTCCTTTGGCTTGGCAGTTTCTTTATCCTTTTGTTGTTGTTCTTTTTCTTTTTTCTCACGTTTCTGTCTACGCTTTTTTTCCTTCTCGGTTTCTTCGCTGAAAGGTGTGCGTTTGATGTTGGCGGAAGAGGTTTTCAGTCCCGGCATCTGGTATCTTTGGTCAATTTCGATGAAGGAATCTTCGCGCAGATGAGCTAAATATTCCTTGACTGAATCTTCGCCTTTTTCCATCGCCAGCCGTTGCGAGACAGCATTTTTAACTTCATCTTTTTCAAACGGCATCACCACCGGTTCTTTACGTGCATCAATTCGATAGATCGCATAGCCATTGTTGATCGGAACCGGATCCGTAATCGTTCTGACCGGAGCTTTTTCAACTGCGGCTCTAATTTCAGGTGAAAGATCAGGGATTTTAAGGGTTCCGATTTTGCCCCCGGTTTTAGCGGTTCCATTGTCTTCCGATTTGCTGCGAGCAAGCGCCGCGAAATCCGCTCCACCTCTTGCCTGGTCACCTATCTCTTTGGCTTTAGTTAAGGACTGTTGTTGCAATAAAGGATTCTTTCCCTTTTGAATAAAAATAATACTTAACTCAACTTCGCCCGGAGTCGAAAACCAATCCTGATGTTTTTCGTAAAACTCGCGCTTGGTTCCTTCGGTCAGCTTTTGATAAATCGGGCCGTAAACTTCCCTGCCCATCACGGCATCGCTCAGGAATTTATAGCGCAACGTGCGCTTATGATCGTTGAGATCAATGCCTACTTCACGCATTTTTTGTTCCAGTTCCTCAATCGAAGCGATGCCATTTTCTTTCATCATCCGCACGAGTTGTTCGTTCACCTGGGCTTCAACATCAATTGACAATTCTTTGGCGCGTTGTGCCAGCAATTGCTGGTCAATCAGACTGTCAAGAATGCCGGGTTTGATTTCGGCGAGCTTCTTTTCGAGTTCCGCATCTTTCAGACCGCGTTGTTTCATGTCCTCAATCACGCCCTGCAATTCACGTGTATAAGCCGATTTCAAAATGATTTCCGTGTTGACACGTGCAATGACTGAATCCAGTTCCTGGGCTTCGCCTTCCTGGGCGCGCCCGATGACGGAAATAAATAAAACGAGCGAGGTAAATAATAATGCTCTGAATAATTTCATAAGTACTACTCCTTATTGAAAAGTCCCGAAAATTTTCTATTGGGAACTTATTTCTTCCACTTACCAGTGTAATTAAATCCCAGCTTATCAGCATAAACCTTGATTTTAGCCTGTGCCACAGCCTGCTCAAGATAGGAATCAATCAACGATTGATTTTTGCTGCGGAGAAAAGCTTCTTCCACCTGTTTGCTGATTTTTTCAAACGGCAATGGTTCAGACTTACCAACCATTTGAAAAATATGGTAACCAAAATCAGATTTCACAACGGTACTGATGCCGCCAATTTTCAAGGGCATTGCCGCATCTTCCAGCACTTTCGGCATTTCATTCTGGTGATAAGTGCGTAACTCGCCTTTTGAGGGAGATTTGGAATGCTCTTTGGCAATGGTCGCAAAATCCGCCGGTTTTCCCAGCACCTGTTTGCGTAATTGCTCGGCTTCCTGGGACTCATCAACTTTAATTTCGCGCACCGAAAAACTCGGCACCTGCGGATAATGTTTCGGGTTGTCCTTGTAATATTTTTCTACTTCTGACGGAGTTGCCGCAACATTTTTCAGTACTTCAGCTTTGTAAAATTTCCAGATAATCAGATCATTGCCAATTTCGGCAGCGCGTTCCTGTCCGGCGAGGGTTGCTGGTGCTTGTCCACTGCCGTCAACATTGGTTTGCTGGTGTTGATCGGCAACTGTGCGGCGCAATTCTTCTTCGGTTGCCTGGATGCCTTTTTCAGTGGCGGATTGCACAATCAATTGCCGGCGAACAAATTCATCCATCAGGCTGCTTTGCAACAATTCACTGTCGGACTGGCTTTGCTGTTGCTGTAAATCGGAAAGCCGTGATTTCAAATATCGTTCGTAAGCTGCCTTGTGTTGCGCGACACCGTTGATTTCCGCAATCACAGGAGATTTCTCATCAGCTGTTTGTAACGCATTACTGCGACCATTAGAAGCAGTCGAGGTTGATTGACAGCCAAATGAAACACCAACCAGCGCCAGTAACGCGAGTGCTAAAAACTTGTGTGGCATAAAATGCAAATAAAGCGCAGGGAAAATATGTAGCTCAAGATTAACGATGATTATAAACAAACCAAATTGTACGATGTGTGAAGCAGTGCTCGCAAGCGACAGCGACAGGGAAAGCAAATTGTGGAAGGGCAAAAGGGAGGAAAAAATGTGCGTTATGATGCCTGACGTTTGCGCTCCGGTTGACCGAGCGGCACGGTGGGTTCTTCCGTGACACTGTAAACATTGGCGTAATCCTGCCTGATTTCGTTGGTGTCGCGTGTGATGAGCGGAATCGGCTGGTTGCTTTGCGGCAACGCGACAGGCATTTGGGCGGCGGCAAGTTGTTTTTCAGAAGGCGCAAATGTCGCGGCTACCAAATGCCCGACTCCCTGTGCAACCGGAACCAAACCTAAAATCCAAAGCATTTGAATGACCGGAACAAGGCCGGTCAAATTAGGTTGATGCTCAAGAATGATGCGTTGCAAGCTTTCCAACAGACCCGAACTGGTTGCCGCATTGAGCAGGTAATACCAGACTGCCGCGCCAGCTCCGCCACTCAAAATTTTCAGCGTGGCTTGTTGCAAATGATAGCGTGCTGAACTTGGCTGCCGGGATTTTTTGACGTAGGTAAATGGTTGTATTTCCGGCGCAGCCGCAACCGCACGATTATTTTCCGGTCTTGTTTCAGTCGCCGCTTGTGCTACCGACCGCCACTTGTGCATTGCAGCGCGTTTTTGGTGACGGCCCATCCTCTGCTGTTTTTTGATTTCCTGCTGGGCATGCTCAAAGCCAGTGCGGAGGCTGCTGCCGAGGTCTTTTAAATCAACCTTCAATTTCTCAAAATCCATGGGGCCGCGTTTGCCATCCATCGCGTCCACAATAATTCCGAGGTTGGTTCCGCATTGACGACAGAATCGCTGACCTTCCGTGGCTAGGCTTGAGCATTTTGGGCAATACATAATTGAACCTCTAAATTGCGCTTTACGAAATCATCAGGCGCGAAGTTCGCTCACTTTTTCTTTTTGCTATAACTCGTGCGCACGACAGTTTTGATATTCCCACGGACATTGAAATCGCCTTCGAGCTGGAATTCCAGCGGGTCACAAGCTTTGACAAAATCATCACGGATTTGATTGACCACGTGTTCGTGGAAAATCTTCACGGCGCGGAAGGAATTGATATACAGCTTGAGTGATTTCAATTCGATGCAACGCTTATTAGGAACATACATGATGTTGAGCGTAGCGAAATCAGGGAAATCTGAAAACGGACAAATTGCCGTGAATTCCGCCGAAGAAAAATTGATTTCGATGCGCTTGCCCGGATACTCGTAAGCGAATGTATCAAGCGGATAAAGATTCATTTCGTCTTTTGGAGTCGGACGAATTACCAGTTGTGTTTCCGGCGTGATTTCTTTGATGGGCGGAAGCTTTGCTTTTTTTTCGTTGCTCATAAATTCTCTTCACAATTTTCAGGCCATTAATTTTGCAATTCCTGCACAATGTCTTCAGCAATTTTGCGAGCGTCATCAATGCTTTCGGGAGCTAGTGAAATTGCGGCGACGACGGCGTGGCCTCCGCCTCCGTAACGCTCACAAATTTTTGCCAGATCGTGGGTGCGTGGTTTAGGGGCCCAGGGATTCGAGCCAACAGAAATCTTGGAACGGAAAGGCGACAAGCTAACGCCGACACAATAGGTTGCAGCGGGTTGTAAATAGTAGGGGATAAATTTGCTATAGCCCTCCATATTGCCGTAAGCGCTGATGTCGAAATTCACGACCGGGCCGCGCAATTTCGCTTCACCTTTGATGATCTCAATCGCTTGCAGGTGTCTTTGATACAAAGGATCAATCCGCTCGGCAACATAGGATGAAGCGGCGACTTCGCTCATCGAACGCGTTTGCAAATCAAGGATGATGCGGTTTGCCAGATTCTGCTCGCGGTCGCATTCAATGACTAAAGCTAACTTAAATGCTGACGCTTCCATTTCCACCGGCTCGGCGGCGTTTTTATAAGCTGCGGCATCAATCACATTGGCCCACTGAATTAATTCGTTCATCGGCGCAGGATCAAAACCGAAAGCTTTCTCCGCTGTATCAGCGATGAATTTTGTACAGGATTTGTAATCGGCATCGAGGAATTTTTTACCCCCGGTATAAGCGCGAAAATGCGCTTCGTCTTCCGGTGTCAGGAAAGCGCTTTTGTGATGATCGAACCACCACGTCAATTTTTCCGAAGCGCTGTACTTGAAATCTACGATTGCATTTTCGTCACCATCAAATTCGTCTTCGTCAAACAAAGCTCCGGCGCGGTGCATCATTGGCTGAAAAGCCTGTTCCCAGGCGGGATGAACTTTTTCACGATAGAAGCGCCCAAAAACGGCGGCAGAAGAAACTCCATCAAAACAATTTCCGTGATAACAAATCTTAATTTTCATTACGCGTGGTTTTCTCTTAGCGAGCTGAGAAGTAAAGAGGTATGCCTCAGATTAAGACTTTCGTTGGTGTGATGCAAGGGATTTGTTTGGGCGCTGCTTTTGTCGGTTGCCTATCTCCATTATTAGTACCACCAAAAATATTTCTTGTCCTGTCCGGTTGAGAAGAGTAAATTACGCTTACCTGATTGAGTTCAGATTTTGCGTCAGGTTCTTAGCCAATCATTTTCGTATTTCAATTTCGGGGCAATCTATGATTATCAATCGGTTCTTTGTCGGTTTAATTTTGGTTCTGTTCAGCTTTTCAGCGCACTCGCTGGCACAAAGCGAAAACCACAATACACGCGCTACGCAATGGGAGAGTTACACTTTACCGTCAGGTGAATTCACGCGCTTTGTGACCAAAGGCTATTCGCTCTGGCATCCGGTGCAATGGAAAGAAACCGTCAACTCTGAAACAACCGTTTCTTTCGGGTCGGCAGAAAAAGAAAAGCATGTACTGGTTATCACGGAAGCGCTTGCCGAAGGTTACGGTGTAGCGAATTATACGACTGCTCTATTGCAACAATTGCGCAAACAGCCAATAACCCTGGAGACAGTGGCGGTCAGGCGTGTGCTGATCGGTGGAGTTGAAGGGCGCGAAATCAGCCTTGAAATAGAGGCTGAACCTGGCAAACCAGTTTTTCAAACTTACTGGGTGACGCAGGTTGGCCCCACCGGCTACGCTTTTATTTTTACCTCAATTCCTGATAACAAAGAAAAGCTGGAACCCAATTTCAAACGACTGATGATGTCGGTTCGATTCAATACCGCCGGACATTGGGACGAGGAATTTGAAACGTTACGGGCCAAATTTGCGACGGGAAAAAATTCAGAACACGATGGCGAGGCCGCGAAAATTAGCGAAGCGCTCAGGGCTGCCAGAGAAAATACGGGTGCGGCTATTCAGAAAATTGCCGAACTGGCAACCCAAGCGCCTGAAATCGCGCTGGAAATGCTGACTGATTACGATCCGAATGTGCGGGGAGCCGCGATCACGGCGTTAGGAAAATCCGCTGATGGGCGTAACAACGAAGCGCTGGTTTGGGCGCTGGCTGACAAGGATATTTTTTGCAGTAACAGCGCGGCAAAGGCGTTGGCAGAACGTGGTGCGCCAGCATTTTTGGCCCTCAAAAATAACCTGCCAAAACTGGTCGAAGCCAATGGCGCATTGCTTCGGGTAGCGGCGCTGATGAGTGATGAGGCGGCGCGTGAACTGGCAGATGAACTGCTCAAAAGTAAGGAAGCCAAATTTCAAATTAACGGCCTGCAAATGGCGCTGATTTTGCCGCTCAAAGGTTTGCAATTACCTTACGCAAAATTATTTACCACTGATGATGTCAGTGTGACCAGCTTCACGATGGAGGCAATTCGCCGGCGCCATCCGGTTGAAGATGTGCCGGAGCTAACGAAAATGATTGGCACGGATGCGGAGTTATGGGCGGTGCATGCGCTCGGCGAATTGGCTCCGCCTGCACTTGCCATGCAGCTTGAAGAACGCCGGAAATTATTGGGTTCCCGCTATGACAAACTGCTGGTCTCAAAAGGGGTGATGACAATCAGGGCAGGGAGTTCGACCAAATATCCACTGCCACCGCCAATGCCCACGCCGACGCCGAAAATAAAATCCCGCAAAAACCCTCCCAACGGAATTATCCGTGGAGTCCCCGGCGGAGTTGTCGGAGTTCCGCCTGCTATCCGTACTTTTGATAATTATTCGTCGCCTGCGTCAACGCCGCCGGAATTATTCAAAACTGAGTCCGAGATGGTGAAATTGTGGAGCCTGACCAGCGAGCTGGAAGATGCCGTCAGCAAAATTAAATTCCGGGCTGATTGGGCGAGCGCCAAAGACGAAGCCGCACGCCAGACCATTCTTGACGAAACAAAGAAAAATGAGCGCCTCAATCAATGGGACAGAGTCGCGTTGAAGCGTCCTGTAGAAAACTCCTCTACTCTCAAGCTGGATTTGGCAAAGCTGAAAAATTCTCCAACGACGGGCGAAACAATTTTTCCCGCCAACGCAACGCTGTATCTGCAAGCGCCAAATTTTGAGCAAACAATTAATAAACTTGATGCGGCGCTGGCGGGCATTCAAATGGGGACAGTGCGCGATCAAATGACGCTGGCCCTGATGCTGAATTCGCTCAAAGCGCAATTGGCAAACAAGATGAATTTGGAGGCTACGGGGAGCGCGACCAGTACGCTCGGCCTGGATTTACAGGCGCCGATCTCAATGGCGGCCTGGCCGTCCGCGACTGACAAAGGAAACCTGAGCACGATTGCTAACAGCGCAGTGATGGTTCGGGTGACAGACCGCGTGCGATTTGAGCGCACCTTAATGATGTACCAAACTGATTTTGGTAGCTTTGATACATTTGTGCCGGTTGTTTCTGCCGGAGCGCGATTTGCTTCGATCACACCGGCGTTAATACCATTAATTTTTTATGTGTCAGCTTCGGTTGGTGATTTTGTGGGACCCCGTTCAGGAAAATCACCGACTGCACCTTACAACCTTGCGTCGTCCAGTTATATACGCCAGGAAAAAATTGATGCTGTGCCAGTGACAGTGTTTGAAAAACTTCGTTACGTCGGCATTGATTTGACCAGTCAGGAAACGATTTATGTCGCGTATCTGGGCGACAACGCGGTGGTTGCGCCATCGCGTGAAGCCCTGATCGAAGCCCTCAATACAGATAAGCCGACCATCGCCAGTAATAAATCTTATGAGCGCATCAAGGCGGAAACCGGCGATCTTATTTACTTCAGTCAGCTCGACAAATTGGCAGGAAGTTTTTTTGCTGAAATTGGTAAAGTAACCAAAAACACCATGGAAAAAGACCCTGTCGAGAGTTTTATCATGGATGGTTTTGTCAGGGCGCTCGGAGCCGAAACCGGAGCGATGCGGCTTTCGCAAAGTTCGTGGGAATCCGTTTTTCATCTGCCTTCCGGCGAGGCGGATTTAATCAAAACTTTGCGCCCCTTCAAGGCGACAGATTTGGCCGCGCCCCGTGATTTGTTGCCTAAAAATACGCTCTTTTATGCCGCGACAATTATTGATCCGGCAAAGTTTGTGGAGTATGAGAAAAAATGGGATGCCGAATTAGCACAGGCGAAAAAGGCGTCGGGGAAGGAAGAAAAAAAGAAAGATACAAAAGCTGGCGACAAAATCGCCGATCTGGAAAAGCTCCTTGTGCCTCATCTCCAGGGGGAAATCTCGTTTGCCCTCCTCAACATCTCGAAAATTTTCAAAGGCGAAGCGCGGCTGCCGTCAATGGTGGTGGCCTTCAAACTGAAAGATGATGCGCTGGCAAAAACGGCTCGTTCGGGCTTAGCTTCGCTGGTTCTCAAACGTGTACCAAATGTGACGATGATGACCGCGCCAGTCTTCAAACTTGGGGACGACGCTGATGATTTTTATGCGCTGGCGACCGACCAGTATTTCATCGTGGCGGACAGTCTCGAAACCTTTAAATTACTTGAAGCCAAAGAAAAATTTGCCTTAGCCCGTGATTTCATTCGCCCTGCCAGCATTGCGCCGGAGCGGTTGGCTTTTTTCTCAACTTATAACCTTGACGCCGCGTTTGACGAAGCTCGCATAATGATGAACAAAGGCGCAGACAAAGGAGCAAAAGACAACACGGAAAATTACTTTATGGATGCGATGAGCGCGTGGTCACACGCCTTTCACAGCCAGCGCATGTTGCTGGCTTTTGCCGATGAAAAAATGATGGAAGGGCAGCTTGGCGTGTCATTCGACCGCGAAGGTCGTTACAACGTCGGCGCGATGAACCGCAAAGAATTTGATCTGGAAAACGCCCTGCTCGAACCCACCGGTCTGGATATTTCACGACCCACCCGCATTGCGGCGCTCAAGATAAAAGTTTCCGCCAAACAACCCGGAGTCCTCGCTCGTGTGCGCGAAGATGTCAGTAAATTTGCGGGGCAAAAAATCGAACCGGACGGAAACGAAAACAATCTGGTTTTCACCTCAACACAACGCCGCATCCCGGATAACCTGACGATAAAATTGCCGGTGAGCGGAGCGGAATTTGAGCCATATTTGAAAGCAACCAGTCGCATCAATGCCAACTCTCCGGAAATCATAAATCTGGCAAAGGAAATCGCCGGCAAAGAAAAAGACGGGCGTAAAGTCGCACGGAAAATCGGCAACTGGACGTTTGAAAATTTGAAGTGGAAGAAGGTGCAAAGCACGACGGTCGAAACGCTTGCGACACGGGAAGCTGATTGCCTGGAACACGCGGAACTTTATGTAGCACTGTCACGCGCGCTGGGTTTGCCGGCGCGCGTGGTCGTGGGCGCAGCGTATGGTGGAGGCTCTTTTGGCTCGCACGCGTGGGTAGAAATTTATCTGGGCAAATGGGTTGAAGTTGATCCGACCTGGGGCTTGACGGAATACGTTGACGCGACCCATTTGCGCTTTGATGGCAACGGTTTCATCAGCTACGCGCAATTAAATCAAGCCTCATTTGAAATCCTTGCGGCGCATCCTGTGGTGGCTGATTTTCAGCGTGATCCGATCCAGTTGGTAAACGAATTTTCAGCGCAGGGGTCCGAAGAGTTACGTTCGTTTGTCTTTGATTTGGATTTGTCCGCAGAACAAATTCTGGGCGCCGGAGCTTTAGCGAAACTCGACAAAAAACAACGCACTTTAGTGCAACGCGCTTTCAATAAAATTGTTTCGGATGTCACAAATGAGTGGGTTGAAAGCTGGGACAGCAAACCTTCAATCATTGCGAAAGAAATAAAAAATGATCAGGCCACGGTGCTCGCTGTTTTCGCCAGCGGATTAATCCGCTTGTCGCTTACAGCTCGTAACAACGTCTGGTATGTCACCGAAATTGAAAACGTAGATGAAAGCGAAAAGTTTTTTTCTGAATCTCTGCACAGTGCGCTGAACACAGGTACAAGCCTGACGAAAATCAGGCAGTTACAAAACTCAAATCCGAGCGAGGCGCTCAAACAGGTGGAGAAATTAATTGCCGCGCAGGGTGAAAGCGCACCCTTACTTTTTCTGAAGGCGAGGATCATTGAAGCGAAGCAGACAAATGAAGCCCTTGAGGAAGCGAATAAAGAAGCGAAAGCCACAAATGGGAAGCCCGCGCAAGACGAGAAAAAAAGCGTTGGGCGTCCGAATGCCGCTCTTCCAATCTGGCAGGAAATCACCCGCCGCTGGACGGATTATGCGCCCGCTTATTATGCGCTGGGATTAACTTCCGAATCTCAGCCTGACGCCGGGGAAAAAGCGATAGCCGCCTTCAAACGTTACGCGCAGTTAATGCCACTTGATCCGCGTCCCTGGCGCGAAATGAGTAATATTTTTGAGACGGCAAAACGCATGAGTGAAGCCGAAAACGCTTTTCGGGAAGCGCTCAATCGTGACCGTGAAAATATTGACCCGCATGTAAATCTCGTGGCTTTTTATTTGCGCCAGACACAACCGGAAAAAGCCAGAGAAAGTCTGACAGCAGCGCTCAAACAACTGCCTGATGCCAATGCCGTTTTCCGCACGGTGGACTGGCAAATTATGCATCAGGATGAAGACACGACGCCGGAAATGGCACAGTTATTTGAGGCACTGTTGATGAGTTTCCCGAAAGAATTATTCGGCAGTTGGGATGGGTTACGCGGATTGTCGGAAGCACAGCGCACGCAAAAGAAATATGACGTGGCGATCAAAACTTTGCAAAAAGTTGTTGCGCTGCAACCCGACGGCGGAGATCAAACAACTATCGCCTCCATCTATCGTGAGACGCGTCGTTTTCCACCCGCATTGTTGGCCGCGACTCAGGCCATCAAACAAGACCCGGAAAGCGCCGAAGGATATTTCGAGCGAGCCTGTGCGTTGACGCAACTTGGACGTAAACGCGAGGCCATCGCCGCTCTGACAAAAGCAATTGAGTTCAATAAATTCATTGTTCATCGGCTGGAAAGCGAAGCTGACCTGAAGCCGTTAGCTGCCCTGCCTGCCTTCAAAGCGCTCCTTCCAAAAGAGGAGGAGTCTGAAAACGAAGCCGCCAGTCCGCCACAATCCAAAGCCGCGAATCAGTAAAATTGTGGTAGCATCAGAAGTCTTAAATGAGGTGATTAATTATGGTTACATTTGAGACTGATTATCAGGCGATTTTTGCTTTGCTTCCGCCCGAAGCCGCAGTGACTTTGAATAATATTAGTTGGGATAAATATGAAGCTTTACTGAACGAGTTCGACGAACAACCGCGTGTTCGATTGACCTATGATGACAGGAGGCTGGAGATTATGACGATTTCAATTGAGCACGAAAAGATTAAATGCCTGTTGCCTCATCTCATTATGGTTCTGGCGCTGGAACTCAGGCTCAATTTTCTTGGCGCCGGATCGAGCACTTTAAGAAACAAAAAGAAGGCGAAAGGAATTGATCCTGACGAGTGTTACTACTTTGAGAATTTTAAGCAAATCTCGCATAAAAAGCGACTTGATCTGGCCGTTGATCCACCACCTGATTTAGCTTTTGAAGCCGACATTACAAATCCTTCGACCAATAAATTTTCAATTTATGCCGCGCTTGGCGTAAAAGAACTCTGGCGACATAACGGCGCAGAAATTAGTTTCTATCAACTGGTAGACGAAGACTATCTTGAGCGCGATCACAGTATTTTGTTTCCATTCCTCACACCCGAAACACTCTTAAGATTTTTTCAAATGGGGAAGCGGAGGGAACCGTCACGATGGTCAACGAATTTCGCCAATGGGTGAGTGCTAACAAAGCTTAGCTGGAAATTATTGTTATGCCTGAATGGGAAGATGAACAGGATGGCGCGGTTATTACTGAGAGCAAACAGGACGTAAAAAAACCGCCGCTCTACAAAGTCCTGCTGCACAATGATGATTATTCCACGATGGAATTTGTAATTTTCATCCTGCGAAGTGTTTTTTTGCACACGCCCGAAGATGCCGAACGAATTATGTGGAACGTCCATCATCAGGGCATCGGCATCGCCGGGGTATACACTTACGAAATCGCTGAATCGAAAGTCGCCAAAGTCGAAGCCCTCGCTCAGGAATTAGAATTTCCGCTCCTCTGTACAATGGAAGAGGAATAACTTTTTTTACTTCAGCAAAGCAGCCATTTTTTGCGCACTGACAAAGCGTTTATTGACTTCTTCCCAATTCAAATTCTGCATAAACGCATCAATATATTTTGCCGCTGCCGAACCATAATCCATGTGATAAGCATGTTCGTACATATCAAGGACAACCAACGGACGACTGAACGGCGCATTATGCATGTGATCCCACGCCCAATAATT
>JANMKB010000230.1:0-5504 GCA_031371805.1 Blastocatellia bacterium
AGCCGCGTGGCACACGGGGCAAACGATTAATGGCTTACTCGCGGCCTATGAAATTACCAAAGATAAATCGCTGCTTGAGGCGGCACGCAAAGCAGGGGATTGGTGGATCAGTTTGGAGTACAAAGACCATCCAAAACTCAAAGGAATGCTTCGTGCCATTCACGGCGATCACGTAGGAAATATTATCGTGATGGGGACAATTTCTGATGGCACACCGGGGCTGTTCAGACTCAGCAAAATCACGGGTGAGCGTAAATATGCGGATTGCGCGACGCGGGCTGGAGACTGGATCATCAAAAACATGTACCTCGAAAACGAAGCCTTGATTTACGATGGTGTTGATCCCGAAACAGGCGCAGTCATGAAAGATAAAAGTCCATTCAGTGCACGCAATGGCAGCCCAAACATTACGCTGTTTGATGTAGCGCGTCCAAACAATGAAGGCTATTTATTCAGGGACATGTATTTGCATACGAAGAATGAAAGCTACAAAAAAGTTTTTGTAAATTTGTGCGATGGCCTGGTGCGGCGGCAACACGAAAATGGTTTCTGGATGGACTTTGACCCGAACGATTTGAAGACGGGGAAAATTCATCCACGATTTAATATTTGGAATGCTGAATCGTTGCTTGCAGGCTATGAGTTAACGAAAAATCCGGCGTACCTTGAAGCTGCGTTGAAGACTGCTCGTGCGACACAAAAGCTACAAAAGAAAAATGGTTTGATGTATTCCACAAATTTTACCGATGGCAAATTTCGGGAAGATTCTATCGTCGGATCAGCCGTTTCATTTGCTGGCAGTTTGTGGTTGAGGCTTGATAAATTGGGCTATTCAGAATTTAAAGAGAGCATTGAATTGTCACTGGACTGGACACTCAAAAATCAATTCCCCGCCAATCATCCATCACCGTATTTAGCAGGAGCATTTTTTGAAACCCGCGTAGCGATGCAGCCGGATCATTCGGTACGATTGATTGTCAGAGATCTGTCAACGGCTTTTGCCCTGCGCTTTCTGGCGGATTATTACCAGCGAGTTTTTTAAGAAGCTGTTTGGAAACTCCGGGCAGCCGCAGCGTGGAAAATTAATGACTCGTACCAGAGGCGGCGACCGTCTTTGACGATCTTGCCTCTGGCTACCATCCTGCTGCGCCTTCAGCGCAAAGAATTCTGGCGTCAGAAACGAAAATATTTCATTGCAGCGGCGGCAGCAGGAAAAGAAAAGCGCAGATAAGTAATTCAGGGTTTACACGAAAAAGTTTGGGGAGTAAAAAATAGCAGGAGGTTCTATGGATACAGTGTTTGACGGCAAAGTGGGAGTTTTCCGGTGTCCTAATTGCCAGGAATTTATCAATACATCATTGACGGAGTGCAGCTTTTGCCATTCGCCGGTGGATGCGGCGGCGGCGCAGGAAGCGGCGGGCTTACAGAGCAAAGTCGCCAGCGCCTGTAGCAATGCGAACTACCTGAAAATCATGGCGCGGTTATATCCGGCGGCATATTTTGTCGGCTGGATTCCGTTCATTGGTCGTCCCGCAAGCTGGGCGTGGTTTGTCTTCACCTTTGCGATTCCAATTATTTTTATTTACTGGTGGGTAACTTACGGGAAGCTGCAAACGACCGACACGGATTACCCGCCGGCGAAATCCTCGACCTGGATTTCACTCGCCATTTGGGGGGCCACAATGGTTGTATGGTTTTTAGTCTTTGTCGCGCAGGTAATTTACGTCGTGTCGCAGGGAACCACAACCGAGTAAATGGTACAGTACGAGGAGCGGTAGCGACTTGGTACGTGGATTCTACAGTAGTAACGCAAGAGTTAAGCTGCCAGGCAAGAGGAATAATTGCAAAACCTCGCCAAAAACCAAAGCCCAAAAGCCAAAGCCCTCAGCAGTTTCAATCATTCATAACTGCGCGCTACCCATTCCGCCACGAGGCAGGGTTTTTCTGAACCTTCGCGCTCAATTTTGATGTTCCAGGTGACTTGGACTCCGCCAATGATTTCTTCGACTGACTGCAGCGTAAAGTGAGCGCGGAGATTTGAGCCAGCCGGAACCGGAGCCGTGAAACGAATTTTATTCGTGCCATAATTCACGCCCATACGCGGCGGCGTTTTGTACTTAATGGATTGCTGCAATAAATGTGGCAGCAACGACAAAGTCAAAAAACCATGCGCGATGGTTGTGCCAAAGGGCGATTCGGTTTTGGCTCGTTCCGGGTTGATGTGAATCCATTGATAATCGAGCGTAGCGTCAGCAAATTGATTGATGCGTTCCTGTGTGACTTCGAACCAGTCGGAAACAGCAACTTCACTGCCAACTAATGCTCGCAAATGAGTAAGATTTTCGATTTCTGTGATGGGCATAAGAGTAAGAAGTCGGGAGTCAGGAGTCAGAAGTCGGGAGTTAGTGGTCAGTTAATTATCATCAGGGATTATACCGACCACCGACTTCTGACTCCTGACTTCTGCTTTGATTATTTTTTCGTAAATACCAGTTTTGATTCCTGGGTTCCGCGTGGTGATTCTCTGACCTGATGGACTTTTAAGGTTTTGCCACCATCAGCCAATTCCAGGTGCTGCGTCGTCGTCATCGTAAACGCGTTGCCATTAACTTCACCCGTAAACACTGATGTAAGTTCCAGCATTTCGCCCATTGCTTTGGCGGTGCGTTTGGCTTTGCCAGAGAAACGTCCGGTGACATCTTCCGCCTTTTCCGTGCCATCGAGATTATAATTTTCAGTACTCGCCATCGCGCTTTTGGCTTCTTTTTTCAGCGTTTTGGCGTCCTGGGTGATGACCCAGGTCACGTCGCCCTGCATTTGCTGGGGCAGGCCTTCACTCTTCGCGGCATTCAGAACCCACGTCCCGGAAAAATCTGTGGCGGGAACTGCCGCCCAGACAACCAGCACAAAGGCGCTGAGTAATCCGCTCATCATTAATAGTCTTTTCATTATGGTCTCCTTACTTGAAACATTTAAGGGGGATAACAATCGGTGCTGAGCCAGGCTCGAAGCTGCACTGTCTGCTGGCAAACATTTTTTTAGTAGCTCTTGCACGATTGCAGAAAGAGAGTTACTACTACTTCGCATTCCAAGTCAAAGTTTTCGCTTTATTAACTCAAAAATTGCTTAAAAAAATTTGCGCCCCTTATGAGCAACAAAAATCGCACCACCTATACTCTTGTCATTCTTTTTCTCATCAACACGCTGAATTTTTTTGACCGCCAGATACTGGCTTCGGTCACGGAAATCCTGCGCAAGGAATGGGACTTATCCGATTCCGCGATGGGAGTACTCGGCACGGCTTTCACGTTGATTTATGCGGCAGTTGGTTTGCCGCTGGGAAGCTGGGCGGATCGAAGTAAGCGCACCACGATTCTGAGCGTGAGCGTTGGCATCTGGAGCCTGTTCACTGCGGCTTCGGGCTTAGCCTGGAATTACTGGTCAATGTTCTTTGCACGGCTGGGCGTCGGCGTCGGCGAAGCGGGTTGCGCTCCCGCCGCAAATTCGCTGATCGGCGATATGTTTCCGCCGAACAAACGCGCCCGCGCCATTTCGGTGTTTATGCTTGGCCTGCCCATCGGGCTTTTCTTAAGTAATTTTTTCTCCGGCATGATTGCCAAAGCCTATGGTTGGCAGGCGCCATTTTTTATCGCCACTGTCCCCGGCATTATCCTGGCGGTGCTGGCCTTAAAAATTATTGAGCCTGAACGTGGCGCATCCGAAGACCATAAAACTGCGCCGATAAATACAACCGCTCCAGTTTCTTTTTGGAAGCCTTATGGAGAAGTGTTGCGCATTCCGACAATGTGGTGGATTGCTGTCGCCGGAGCCTTGCACAATTTTAATGCTTACGCGGTCAACGCCTTTATGCCTGCGTACCTGGGACGTTTTCATGGGATGAGCATTCAGAGAGCGAATATCATTACGGCCTTCACCATCGGCGCGGTTGGCATCATCGGTTTACTGGGCGGAGGACTGGTCGCGGATTGGGCAAGAAAATGGCGACCGGATGGACGATTATTAATCGGTGCTATTTCATTGCTCGTTTCAACTCCGTGCGTTTATCTGGCGCTCAATCAACCGAAAGGTGCAATCCCAGGTTTCATCGCCCTGTTGGGCTTCGGCTGGACATTGTTTTATGTGTATTACGTGACGGTGTATCCGGCGATTCAGGATGTCGTAGACCCCGCGCAACGCGGCACGGCAATGGCACTGTACTTTTTTGCGATGTACGTTTTAGGCGGCGCGTTCGGGACGACTGTGTTGGGAATGCTGAGCGATTATTCCGCAAAAAATGCGATGACCAAAGCCGGCGCATCCGTGATGACAGAAGTCTTCAAGGCCGAAGGATTACATACGGCCTTTTATATCGTGCCGATTGTTTCGTTAGTTTTGGCGGCAGTGCTGTTTGCTGCTTCACGAACTGTGACGAAAGACATGAAGCAATTGCAGGAGATGCTGACGAAATCGGCGGCGCGCTAGACCCGGCTACTATACCCGGAGCGGTAGCGACGGAGTGAGGGCGGTACTGATCCCGCCCTCACTCGCTACGGCTCGTGGTACTTTTCTTACCCCAACCAACTAATTCCTTGACATCAAATGCGGTTACATAGAGAATGAACGTTCATTCCGCGCCTTAGGAAGGAAACTTTGGGTGGTGCAAATTAAGAAATCATCGCAATAAATTTAATGGCAAAAGTCACGCAATTATACGAAAGCATCGAACCGGTCACTGGCAAACGAGAGTCCATTCTCAATGCAGCGCTGCAATTATTCACGGAATACGGGTTTCACGGGACGGCGATGCCGCTGGTCGCGGAACGGGCAGGCGTTGGAGCCGGAACAATTTATCGTTACTTTGAAAGCAAAGAAGCCCTCGTCAACACGCTGTATCGGGACTGGAAAGATTTTCAAATTGCCGAGATATTGAAAGACGTTCCGCCCAACACGCCGTTGCAGGAACAGTTCCATATTTGCTGGAATCGTCTGGTTGCTTTCGCAACGGAATTTCCGGTGGCCTTTAGCTTTCTGGAGTTGCATTACCACGCGTCTTACCTTGATGAAAAAAGCCGTGCGGTCGAGGAACATGGACAAAATGCGATGCTTGAGTTTTTTACCGATTGCCTGAAACAAAAGATCGTCAAAAATTCCAAAGCTGAGTTTTTAGCCAGCATCGTGTGGGGAATTTATGTCGGGCTGATCAAAGGTAGTCGCGCTCATTGCTTTGAGTTAACCAAAGAAATTATTGCCCAGGCTGAAGCTTCCTGTTGGGAAGCCATCAGGCGTTAACAATTTTTCAGAACTGACTGCCCACAAATCGCGTTATGTAAAAGGCAGTCGCAATTACAAGTAAATTTTATTCCCAGGGAGTTAAGCATGAAACGTAGTCTGACAGGTCTTCTCTGCTGTGCCGTTATGATCGCAGCATTTTATTTCGCGCAACAAAACAGTAGCGCCAACATTGCCAAACCAGTTACCTTTAGCAAAGATATTGCGCCGATCTT
>JANMKB010000232.1:0-34327 GCA_031371805.1 Blastocatellia bacterium
ATCAGCACCCAGCGAAGGTCCAACCGTGCTTTCCTGTAAATAAACAATTTTGGCAGGTAAGGCGCCAGAGCGAAGCGTCAAAGCTAAATCCTCTGCCTGATCTTTCGTAAAGCTGCCCGTAATTTGTCCGCGATCACGAATAGCTCCGTTGATTGAGGGTGCACTTTTAATCTCGTCATTCAGGACAATCGCTAATAAATTGCCAATGTTTTTGCTGGTCCACTGCTCAAATTTTTCCGCCGCTGCGGGTTTTAATTCAAAATCAATTTCGTACCCACCACCCATTCCACCGGTACTGGGTCGGGCAGTGGCATTCCGCAAATCAGCCCCGGTAATAATTGAGGCTTTTTCAACTACCTGATAACCTTCCCGCGCAGGACGAGCATCACCAGCCTTAGCTGCACGGGTTTCATAAACCTTTAATACAATCTTATCAGGTTGACCAACTATTGACGCATCCGCATCTTCTTTTTTGGTGTAAAACTGCGTTCCGGCAACAACCGCTTTGAACTCCAGGCGAGATTCACCTTTGATCAATTCCTTCACGCGTTCCGGGTTATCAATGCCAGGCATTTCGATGAGGATTTGATGATCTTCATCGCGCCCCTGGAATTGAATGGTCGGTTCAGCAACGCCAAAGGCATTGATCCGCTGCTCAATAATTGTCTTGGCTTGTTCAGTTGCCTGTTTCTTCAGGGCGTTCGCGGCTGAAGTATTGAGCGTAAAAGTAACAGTTGCGGGAGCGGCGCCGGTTGCACTAACCCAGTCTGGCCCAAAAACCTGTTTGGAAAGTTTATCTGCGATCTCGCTCTGCTTGCTGGTGTCGGCGGTTTCAATCACGACCTGACCAATATTTGCAGCCTTCGCAGCAGTAAAAGCGAGGTTTTCTTTTTTCAAAAACTCTTCGGATTTTTGCCGTTCATTTTCAGTTAACGTCTTGAGGTAATCATCGGCCTGCACCTGTGCCACAAGGTGCGTGCCGCCGCGCAGGTCAAGTCCCAGGCGAATATTTTCGCTGAGGTTCTGTTTCCAGTTTTTTGGATTAACAAAATCTGCCGGAGTTTTGGTGTACCCTTTTTGTTTACTCCAGGGACCTAACATTATGATGGCACATAAGAAAGTGACGACGGCGATAACTATGCTGCGTGTGCGAAGGTTCTTGTTCATACAATTAACTCTTGCTGAATAAAATATCGTTAGTTCTTGTCTTCAGGGGCTTCCTGAAAACCCGCGATTGAGCTTAAAGAAACATCAATTTTAACCGCAGGGTTATCAGCGATTTTAACCTGAATTTTCGGCTCTTTCTCACGGACAATGGTAACTGTGCCATAAATTCCCCCGGAGGTCACAACTTTGTCGCCGACCTTCAGGTTACTTAACATAGTCTGAAGTGCCTGCTGCTTCCGGCGTTGTGGCACAATTATCATAAAATAGAAAAGAGCGAAGATTAAAAGAATCGGAGCAATATTCATTAAAAATGCTCCGGCTTGTAACAAAATTAGGGCCAAATGAAGTGACATAATATGGGGCGGGTACTACTTTCTTTGCAAGATAATCTTAGCAGTCTTTGACGCTTTGGTTCTTTAATCGCTATCGTGCTTTTAGCTTCCCTTAAATTTACTCAGGAAGTTTAACCGAAAAGTCGAGAAGTCGCCAAGCGCGATAGATTGCCTGATTTGACGCATAGTGTCAAGGTAGAAGGCCAGGTTGTGATAGGAGCACAGGATGCTCGCCAAAACCTCATCATTCAGGTAAAGATGCCGCACGTAAGCTCTTGAGTATCTTTGACACACTGAACAGTTGCATTCTTCATCCAGTGGTAGCGTGTCTTTGGCATACTTCGCATTTTTTACATTGAGCTTGCCGTGCGCGGTAAAAACCTGGCCGTTGCGGGCATTCCGCGTCGGCATCACACAATCGAACATATCTACGCCACGCGCAACCGATTCGATTAAATCTTCGGGCGTCCCCACTCCCATTAAATAGCGCGGCTTGTCTGGCGGTAACAATGGAGCAATAAATTCCGTCGTGTCGTACATCATGGATTTTTCTTCGCCGACGCTTAAGCCACCAATGGCATATCCTTCAAATCCAATTTCGAGCAATTCAGCCAAACTCTGTTGGCGCAAATCGTGATAGACACTGCCCTGGATAATGCCAAATAAATTTTGTCTCGGAAGTACATCCGTCTTGCGTCTCGCGTCCTGCAACTGATCAAATTCCGTCCGCGATCTTTGCGCCCACCGCGAAGTCATCTCCAAAGATTTTTTCGCTTCCTCTCTGGTCGCCGGATAAGGTGTACATTCATCAAACGCCATCACGATGTCAGAGCCAAGCGCAGCCTGAATCCGCATCGAAATTTCCGGCGAAATAAATTTTGCCGCGCCATCCAGATGCGAGCGAAATTCGACTCCTTCTTCTTTGATCCTGCGCAAAGCACCTAAGCTAAAAACCTGAAAGCCGCCGCTGTCAGTGAGCATCGCACGAGGCCATGAAATAAATTTGTGCAGACCGCCCAGTTCGGCAATCAATTCATACCCAGGCCGCAAAAATAAATGATAGGTATTGCCTAAAATAATTTTCGCGTCTAACGCTTCGAGCATTTCCTGGGTTAATGCTTTGACCGTGCCACGCGTACCGACGGGCATAAAGACAGGCGTTTCGATTTCGCCGTTGGCAGTTTTGATAATGCCTGTGCGGGCTGATGAATTTATATCGTAATTCAGAACCTGGAAAAATTGTTGTCCACTCATGAATAATTTTGCCGATACGGATATTTGTGCATATAATTTGCCGATGACTGAACGGGACGGAATCTTTGAGTGGGAGAGCGAGAAAGCCAACGCCAACTGGCTCAAACACAGGGTCGATTTTCGAGCGGCAAAAGAAGCGTTTACTGACCCTAAAGCGCTCGAAGTTTTTGACCATCTTCACTCTACCTTTGAACCCAGGTTTTCTTTAATCGGAGTAGCTGGAGAGCGATTGCTATTTGTGGTCTTCAAAGAATTATCTCACGGTTCAGTCCGAATTATTTCTGCGCGTGAGCCAGACCAAGCGGAAAAAGAAGAATATGAAAAAAATCTCATTACCAACTTCTCAGAATAAGTCAGGCGAATCAAATTATATGGTGACCAAAAATCGTTATCAGCAACAAATAAAACAAGGGTTGACTGATGATGAAATTCTTAAGCCGGGCACTTACAAAGCAATTCGAGGCGGTTTTCTGCAACGTCATCCTGAATTGAAGTCACCACAAAAACCCTCAAAAGTTCGCGTCACCATGTTCCTGGATCAGGACATCGTTGACTCTTTTAAGCGTGCCGCCGAAGCCGAAAACGCGATGCCTTATCAAACTCAAATCAATTTGGCTTTACGCAATCATTTGGAAGCTCAAGCACCTGCTGTTTCGCCGGGTGACAGCAAAACAATTAAAGCATTAGCGAAGGCAATTGCTAATGAATTGAAAAAGGCTGCGTAAATTTCCCGTTGCGCAGGTAACTTATCCGCACTGCTCAGGATTTCCCCTTCTGCTTAAGCTGAATCGGGGTCGCGTAAAAATCAAATGTCTCGCGCAAACGATTAATCAAATAGCGTTCATAAGAAAAATGTAATTTGGAGCCGTCACGCGCATTGGTGAATAAAACAAATGTCGGCGGCGCAACTGAAGCTTGCGTCAAATACATGACTTTCAAGCGGCCTTTTGAAGTCGTGGCTTTCGGTTGATCCAAATGTTCACGGTAAAATTGATTCAGCGGCCCTGTCCCAATGCGGATATTTCGCGCGGCGTTCGCCTTCGCAATCAGCTCATATAATTTGTGAACTCGCTGCCCTGATTTGGCTGAAAGAAAAATTACGGGCGCGTACTCTAAAAATTTCATCTGCGTGCGCAATTTTTCTTCAAACTGCAAAGAAGTGTACGTGTCTTTTTCCACCAGGTCCCATTTGTTGACCACGATGATGACAGAAGTTCCGGCGTTATGCGCATAGCCCGCGATGTTGGCATCAAGATGTGTCACGCCCTCAACAGCATCAATCAACATCAACGCGACATCCGCCTGCTCAATGTGTTTACGCGCCATCACGACCGACATTTTTTCTTCCAGCCCCTCGGTTTTGCCCTTGCGCCGAATGCCCGCCGTATCAATTACGCGAATCGGTAAGACTCCTTCTTTCGGCTTGATTAAGCTATCAACGGAATCTCGCGTCGTGCCGGCAATCGGCGAAACAATCATGCGCTCTTCCGCTACCAGTTTATTCACGAGCGAAGATTTTCCGACATTGGGACGACCGATGATGGCGACTCGGATTTCAGTTTGCAATTTTGGTGCTGGTGCAACTTCGGGCAAAACTTCCATCACGGCATCCATCAGGGCGCCGATTCCGATGTCGTGTTCGGCGGAGACGGGGAAAACTTTGTCGTAGCCGAAACGATGAAACTCCCCGGCTTCGTCGGCAGTGCGAAGCGTTTCCGCTTTGTTCGCAATGATGAAAACAGGTTTGTTCAGCGTGCGCAGAATTTGCGCAATTTCCTCATCCAGCGGAGAAATTCCGGCGCGGACATCAACCACAAACAAAAGTAGCAATGCCTCGTCAATCGCGGCGCGGGCCTGCTTGAAAATGTTGGCGGGAATGATTGCTTCGTCATCAGGCACGATTCCACCTGTGTCTACGAGTTGAAAGCCGCGCTCGTCCCATTCACCTTTGCCGTAGATGCGATCCCGCGTGATGCCAGGCATATCGCCCACGATGGAACGACGCGAGCCGACGATACGATTGAATAACGTAGATTTGCCAACGTTCGGACGACCAATGATGGCAACTGTTGGCAATGTTTTTGGCGCTTCTTTTGCTCCTGATATTTCTCTTTGCTCAGACATTAATATTT
This sequence comes from Blastocatellia bacterium, assembly GCA_031371805.1. Classification (GTDB taxonomy): domain Bacteria; phylum Acidobacteriota; class Blastocatellia; order RBC074; family RBC074; genus JAFDVL01. Next base: position 4,886 of record JANMKB010000232.1, read on the forward strand.
CTTCTTCCGCGATTATTCGCTGCTCAATTTCCGATCAGCGCGTGACTGTCTTAATAACGACTGCTCACCAGCGCTAACAGCTAACCAACAGCTAAAGACAACCCTGTCCCCAACTTCAAATCCAGCCAGAACCTTGCTCAAAGGGATTTTCCTGCGACTGCGGTTAGTAATTCCAAGTAAGCGAAAGGATAGAGGAATCTTGCAGTCTGTGCAAATGCACGCAACTTCAACTGCCGCGCAGACTGCAACCACAGCACTTTTCTTAACGGACGATATTTTTTTATTTTTTTCTGCAAGGACTTCTAAAACTTCCGTTCTTCACTTGTCGGCAAAATTTTTCGCCGACCATCAGCTCCCAAATTTTTAATCTTCGGAGGATTTTATGCGACGTGAATTCCAAATCGCGCTTTCTATTTTGCTCTTGATGTCCCTTGCGTGTTTCATCGCGTGGGCAAAAATTTCCAGCCAGCCAATAACCATTATCCAAACGCCAACTGAAATTGAACCTGCGCTTGAGCCAGCAATTGTCAAAGACAAAGCTACGTCCTCGACCCAAGGCGAACTGCGTATTTTTGATAAAGAGGGCCGCCCACAGGGTTTGTGCCCTCTCAAACACACCGATGTCAAAGCCGACATCAGCGGCTTCCTTGTCCGCGCCAACGTGACGCAGGAGTTTAAAAATACTGCTGATCATAAAATCGAAGCCCTCTACACTTTTCCGCTGCCACAAAATTCGGCGGTGGATGATATGACAATGTTGATTGGTGAGCGCACGGTCAAAGGCAAAATCAAAAAACGCGAAGAGGCCAAACAAATTTACGAAGACGCCCGACGCAACGGTAACGTCGCTTCCCTGCTTGATCAGGAACGTCCGAATATATTCACGCAATCGGTAACAAATATTATGCCGGGCGAAAAAATCAAAATCGTCATCAGCTACGTCGAGACGTTGAAATACGAAGACGGCAATTATGAATTCGTGTTTCCGATGGTCGTTGGCCCGCGCTACATTCCCGGCGCTTCAATTGGCAAACAAGGTGGCGGCTGGGCGAATGATACAGATCGTGTCCCTGATGCTTCACGCATCACGCCAAACGTAGCCAAACCTGGCACACGCGCCGGACATGATATTTCAGTCGAAGTCGCGCTTGATGCTGGCGTACCGATTGAAAATCTGAATTCTAAAACGCATGAAGTCGAAATCACGCGCAATGGCAACAACCGCGCCGTCGTCAGGCTTCGCTCACAAAACACAATTCCCAACAAAGATTTCATTTTAAAATACGATGTTTCAGGCCGGAAAATCGCGGATGCCGTGTTAACTCACAAAGGCGAAAATGGCGGTTTTTTCCAATTGATTTTGCAATCACCGGATCGTCCGCTGGCGGATGACATCACGCCTAAAGAATTAGTTTTCGTGCTTGATACATCCGGCTCAATGTCCGGTTTCCCAATCGAAAAAGCCAAAGAAGCAATGAAGCAGGCAATTGACGGGCTTAATCCCCGCGACACTTTCAACCTGATTACTTTTGCGGGAGACACGCACATTCTTTTCCCTGAACCCGTTCCGGCAACCCGCGAAAATTTGCGCAAGGCTCAGGCATTTCTGGCTGAGCGGCGCGGTGGCGGTGGCACCGAAATGATGAAAGCGATTCGTGCGGCACTGGCTCCCACGGATTCCCAGACGCACCTTCGCATCGTCTGTTTTATGACCGACGGTTATGTTGGCAACGAAGCTGAAATTATTTCCGAAATCAAAAGCCATCCGAACGCTCGTGTCTTCAGCTTCGGCATTGGTTCAGCAGTGAATCGTTTTCTGCTTAACAAAATGGCGGAGGCCGGACGCGGTGAAGTCGAATACGTCGCGCTCAATGATGACGGCTCAAAAGCGGCAAAACGTTTTCACGAACGCGTCCAAAATCCGTTGCTTACGGACATCGAAGTTGACTGGAGCGGTTTGCCGGTGAGCGATGTCATGCCCCATCACGTGCTGGATTTGTTCAGCGCAAAACCTTTGATTTTGACAGGTAAATATAGCGGCAGCGGACGCGGCACAATCCGCATTCGCGGCAAACAGAGCGGGCAAATTTTAACGCGAGAAATTGTGTTGGATTTGCCAGCTTCACAGCCGCAGCATGATGTTTTGGCGACGTTGTGGGCGCGGACGAAAATTGATGAACTCACGATGCAGGACCCGAATAATGGCGAGCGGTTTGACCTGCGCGAATCAATCACGGCGCTCGGATTGCAATATCGGTTGATGACGCAATTCACTTCCTTCGTAGCGGTCGAAGAAAAAATCATCACGGATGGCACGACACCACGCCGTGTGGATGTACCTGTCGAAATGCCGGAGGGTGTGAGTTATGACGGCGTGTTCGGCGGTGAACGAGAAGAACGTCAAAAAGAAAAATTAAGGAGTATGCAGTTGCTGCAAATGGCTCCCGCTTCCAGCGCCAGTGTGAGTGCAGAAACGTCAATGATAGAGGTAAGAAAATATTCACGCACGGATGCAGCCAAAGGCGCAGCGGGCAACTATCCGCCACCGCCACCCAAACCAATGCCAACAGTAAAACCTGCTGGAAGAATTGCCGAACAGGGAACCAGTCGTGATAAGGCTCCGGTCAATGCAACTTCATCGAATCTGCATCCGGCAATAATCGCGGCGATCAATGGACAGGGCGGCAGCTTTATCCATAATGGCAAAGCTGAAATTCAAATCTGGCTGCTTGATAAAACCGAAGTCAATGTGCAAAAGCTGAAGCAATCAGGCTTTGAAGTTACCTCTGATCCCAGCGGCTCAAAACTTATCATCGGCAAAATTGCAGTAGATAAATTATCGAAGCTGGCGCAGCTAACGTTCATTCGCTTTATTGCGCCTTATCAGCGTTAATAATTGTGTAAGGGGCAGGTGCCTGCCCCTTTTTTCATCTCTTACCAGTTACTTTTGCATATCATATATTTTCTTGTTTCACTTGAAAAAGTGTACCAACGCAACTTTTTCAGCATTCAATCTTTGCTTAAGATTCAGCCTGCGCAGATTCAAGCTTGTGATAAATCATTCGGGAAGCGGGGTAAAAACTGAATTCCGAATGCCAGTAAGTAGCTCTGATTTACGCTTTTAGGGTGTAGGCCTATATTTCAACAATCCAATCTGGCAGTACGAGAACAGGAGTATCGTTCCGTCTGCCCAAATTACAATTTGCTCATTACCAGGGAAGAATATGTTGTCCACAATACAATCCAAACTTTACAACTATTGCGTGCGTGCAATTTCAACCAGCCTTGTTGCGTTACTCAGTTTATTTTTTGTCGCAACCAAACCAATTCAGGCGCAAACACCGCCCATAAAACCACCCGGCATAATCATCGTTAATGCCGCCAGTATGCAGGAGCTTTCCGGTCTTGCCCCTGGTTCGCTGGTAACAATTTTCGGACAATTCCAAACCACAAATAACACAGCACATACACCGACCAGCACCATTGCGCCGGAAACATTAGGCGGTATAAGCGTGAAAATCGGCGCAATCAATGCCTCATTGCTGTATGTCAGTCCCACTCAAATTAATCTTTTTGTGCCGGAAACTGTTAAGGATTTGCCCACAAACGATTATCCTTATACCCAACTCCTGACCGTCTCTGATGCGGGCAAAAATAACTTTACCCGGCTCGTCCAAATTAGTAACACAGCAATGGGAATCTTTGCTGTGCAATCTAATGGACAGGGCACAGCCGTCGGTCAAATCACCAATGGCGTAAATGCGCCCACCAATATTTACAATACTGATGGATCGCCAAAAGAACTGACCGTTACCACCGATGGTCGCCAAAATTATTTGACGCTTTATGGCACAGGCTTACACAATATTTTTGCGGAAAATCCCAAAGATGAAAATGGTGTGGCGGAAGCATACACCGCAACCATCCAGGGAATCGAAGCGGATTTAACGTATGCAGGGCCACAGGGAACTTATCTGGGAGTGGATCAGATTAACCTGAAAATACCCGCGCAGGCAGCAGGGCTGGGTGTAGTCAATGTCAGAATTGGCCCGAAGGGACTTTCCTCTTTTCTGTATGTGCAAACGAATCCTGTCACAATCAAAATGGGCGGCACACAACCGCAAATTATTTCTCTGCCGATTCCAGACAGTTTCCTGCCATTTGACGCGACGGGTGAATTAACTCGCCACAGTCAGGTGATGAAGGCAATTAATGGCAAGGTCTATTTTTATGATGCCTGGCGTTATCACGCGACGCAAAAGGGAATGTCTTTGGTACTCAGATCAAGCATTAGCAACCCAATTGTTTTGGTCTATAAAGTGAATGCGGATAAAGTACTGCAATATGTTGCCGCTTCTGTGACCTCGTACCCATCGTCCGGTGGCCTGATAGTTTTCGGGTCGTATTCAACCTATCAAATTCTGTTGACCGCGTTGCCGGAAGCTGGTGATTATTTACTGCTGGTCACATCGAATGATGATTCGCCGGAAGCAACAGGTCAATATCAGTTCACGCTTAATACTAATGTGCCGGAAATTGATCTGAGCAGATCATCAGCCCAGCAACAAGGAAAATTCGATAGCACCGACCTTAGCCTGGCGAATAATGCACGAATAGATGGCTACTGGTTTGCGGGGAAACAAGGTGGAAAACTGAATCTTTCTGCTACTGCTGGATTCCAGATCGTCTTTGGCGTGGTCAAAGCAGATGGGACATCATTGGGTTCCGGGATAAACGGTAACACGCTGTCGCTGACATTACCCGAAACCGGTAACTATATTGTATATGCCTGGCCACTCTCAGCACTGCAATTCGGCGAGTATACGCTCAATTTCAGCCGTCCAATTAGCAGTCCGTTGGAAACACAAGCGTCGGAGGCAGAATTCTCACAACAACGATTCCGCGCCAATCAAACCCGCATAGAGCGGCTCGGCACACGCCGTTTTGTGGATGATCAGGCACAATAATCAGCGGTCAGGCAGCCCGTGAAAGAGGTTGAAGATTTCAAGTTTGTTTGATTCTTTAGCTTATTTCGCGGGCTATTTTTTCGCTGCACCGCGATACATCTCGCTGAGGATGCGCGGCGCGTTTGGCATCAGGAAGCGAGCCATCTCAACAATTTTAAATCCTGCTTTTGTAATCAGCGAATCAATCGGGCGATTCATATTGCAGCCGCAGCCGACAATTTTTTGCAGCGGGTTCAAACGATCCTGCCACTGCGCTGTTTTGTCATCATCGCTGCGCCCGTGTTCGCAAAATAAAAATTGCCCGTCAGGTTTCAGCACGCGTTTCATTTCGGCTAACGCGGTATTGACCTCCGCAATGGAACACAGCGTCCACGTTGTCGCAACCGTATCAAAGCTGGCATCCGCAAACGGCAATTTGCCGCCTGCGTCAAGCTGCACCTGTTCGACCGGGATTTTGGTTTTAGCGATTCGTTGCCGGACTAATTCAGGGCGGAAATTTTCGGAATCAAGCGCGATGATTTTTGTTACGGCTGGTGGGTAATAACGCAAATTCAAACCCGTGCCGAAACCAATTTCCAGCACGTTCCCTGTGGCGCTGGCTAACGTAAGCTGTCGCTGCTCATTCGCGTCCCGATTGCCCAAAGCCCAATCAAGCAGGTGAGGAAAAATGTAATTTGAATAAATTCTCATCTTAAAAAAACTTTCTCATCCACGAAGGAACACGAAGTAGCACGAAGAACAGCGAAAGGGCGACGGGGCGAGTGGGCGACACAGGCGAAAAGAACCTGATCGCCCCGTCGCCCTTTCGCCGTGTCTTTCTTCGTGTTCCTTGATGTTCCTTCGTGGAAAAACATTTTCCGGTAAATCAAAATTCACTTCTTCCGACGAATAAAAACGAATTCTCCGCCGTCGTGGCCTGATTTCAGGATCGCGTCGTATTGTGGTTTCTGATCGGCTCTACCCGCGACCTGCTGGCGCACATAACGAAGAAAAAGCTCATCTGCTGTAAACGCATCATCGTCAATAATTTTTAATCCTTTGAGTAAGGCCGCTGCGAAAATTGAATGCTTCCCGCCGCCACCATCCGCTACGGGTTCGTTGCCTCCACTCGCCATTACGGTGCGGGAGGAACTCGCCAACATTTTTGCCAGCAGGCGGTTTCGCTCGGTCGGAAGCCCTATCCGAACAGGCGCATCACGGGTCAGCGTCCCGGAATAACAACTGTCGGCAATCACCAGAATATGTCTTGCAGGAATTGCCCGCAACGAAGTGGTCAGGTCATCAGCGGAAACCCAATTGGCGGGATTGTCCTGTTCAGCATCAATCGGCAGCCAGTATCCTTTATCAGCCTGCTTATCGAAATATCCATGCCCGGCGTAATAAATTAACAAGTTCGCCTCTGTTTCTAATTTCCTCCGGTACTCACTCATCGCCCCTAAAATTTCGTTACGGGACGCATTCAGCAGCATTTTCACCTCGAACCCATAATCATCTTCCAGAGCGCGTCCGACTTCCTGCGCATCGCCAACGGCGGTTTCCAGCGGCGGAACACCCGGTTTTTTATAAGCGTTGATACCAATGACCAGCGCGTAAAATTTCCCGGGGTTTCCCAGGCTGGAAACAGGCGTAACAGCTTCTGCGGAGCCGCCTGCCCGCGGATTGCGCTTGAGTGTAAATTCCTTTGTTGCGCGGTTGCCATAAATATCTGTGGCGACAATCGTGATCGAGTTATCGCCAATTTTCAGCCCGATTTCCGCCACAAAATTCCCCTCGGAATCGAGGCTGGCAGGAATTCCGCGCACGGTGACTTCGCTGATCCCTGAGGCATCAATGGCGCGTCCGGCAATCCGTGTTTTGGTTTCGGGAATTGTAACTACAGACAAGCCGCGTGTGAGTAATGGCGAAATCAATTCAATCGTTGGCGGCGTTTGATCTTTTGTGGAAGCAGGAATTTTAGGCGCAGTGGCAACGGGGTTTTCCAGTTCACGCGCCTTTTCCGCCAGTTTATCGGCGTATTCGGTATCTCCCTGACGGCGATAAATATCCGCCAGGTACTTATAAACTTCGGCCTCACGACGAATTTTCGCCGCCTGAATAAAGAATTCTTTCGCTCGTTCGTATTCGCCGCGCTTGTAATAAGAAATCCCCTGCGCCTTGAGATTGGCAAAATCTTCCTGCGCCAGGGTCGGAGTAAAAATAAACAGAAGGAGCAGCAACAACAAGGTGTAAGCAGTAAGAATTTTTCGTGTACGCATAGCGGCTTTCAAAGATGACAATTATTTTGGCGTCTGTTTTTGTTGCATCGCGCGAATTACTTTTTCGGAGACGCCGCTTTTCAACAGGCTGATACGGCCCTGCACCGAGAGATCAAACTGCGTCGCCGGCGCACTCGAAATAGTTTCCGCCACGAATTCATCCGAGGCTTTGGCTTTGACCAATTCAATCACGTCGTTATTACTCATCGCGGCTCCCGGCGGCGCAGTTTGATTGGCTGTACTCCTGCTACGATTACCGGAACTGGCGGCTGGCGTATCTGAGAGCAAATCATCCACACGTCCGCGACTGACTTGCTGGAGCGCTTCTTTCCGTAATTTCCAGGCACGGTATGCCGTCACAGATTTGCTGATGCGATCCAGTGGTGCATCGAAAATGCGCCAGCGGGTATTGAAAAATTTCTCGTCCGGCTTTAGCCGCTGCGCCTGTTCATACAACTTTTTCGCCTCGGCTAAATACTTCAACGTTTCATCAACATTCTGACCTTGATTAAAAGCTTCGTGTCCCAGCGCTTCGTTCGCTACGCCCAGATTGTAAATCCGGTAGCTTTCTGCTTTGGGAAAAGCAAACGCAGGGACGGCATGCCAGGCTTCATAAGCGCCGCGCCAATTGTTCCGCTCCGCCAGATTCGTGCCATTTTTCAGCAGGTCGCCAACCTTGCCCAGGATGACTTCGATGCGTTCGTTCACCTGATTAAAAATTGGTCGCATTTGTGCAGTGAGTCCGGCGATTCCTCGTTGCCGGGTTTCCAGTTCAGAAACCGTTTTTTCCTTTGCCAGTGTCACATCAATTTCATTTGCGATGCGACTCGGCGTGTATTTCCCTGTTCCCATCGAAGCGGGACTGCCGCCAGTCCAATCCTGAATTTCGTAGGAAGCTTCAAACGATGAAATGACTTCGACAAATCTGTGCGTTTCTTCGACGGTCTTTTTTTCTTTGGTCGTTTCGTCTACTTTTTCAACATTCACTTTTCGGTTAAAGGCGCGTGCGGAGTAATCGTGTACCACATCCACATTGATGCGGAGTTCGCCGCCCCCTGGCACATACACGATTCCGGCTTTGGCTTCGTTGAAAATTTGTTTGAGCGCATTATTCAGCGCGGGTTTCACAGATTCTGTCCCCGAAATATTCAACCCAAAAGTTTTTTGCGTGACCAGCAAACGCGGCGGATGCGTCAGCATAAATGTGACCACCGTTTTGTTCACCCCGAACCCGCCATCTTTTTCTTCGCCCCCCAGGCCAGCCTGGACATTCGCCAGTAGTAAAAATATCAAGAGCAGCGCAAGCACCTTATCGGTCACAGCAGATTTGAGGACAAAGCAACGGTGAGTAGTCATAGAGTATTTCCCTTTGAAAATGTAACGCAAACTCGAAAGTTTCCGCCACAGTAAGAATGCTGAAGTTTCCTGAAAGAGAGGTGATAATACTGCAATTTGCGGCAAGTGTTTACCGAAATGCTGTCTGCGTTGGAAATATTTGTACGCTGCGTAAGAAAGCAAATGGAATTTATGAGAGGTATTTTATGACTGCTTCGTAAAGCGAGGAGGCGTCTTCGTAATCCAGGTTTTCACCAATCAGGATATTCCGACACCTTAATTTATGGCCTGCTTCCATATCCGAAAGCGAATCGCCAATCATCACGGCGTTCGTAAAATCAATGGCGGGAAAATCTTTTTGTGCTTGCAGGAACATTCCAACTTCAGGCTTGCGACAATCACATTGTCCTTTTTCGTGCGGGCAATAATAGACGGCTGCGATTTTTGCGCCTGCCTCTTCCAACTCCGCCAGCATTCGTGTGTGGATGTCTTCGACTTCAGTGCTATTCATCAATCCGAGCGCGACGCCGCGTTGATTGGTCACAATGATTAAGCGATAGCCTGCATCTGACAATAAACACAACGCTTCTTTGGCCTGCGGCAAAAACTCAAACTCAAACCAGCTTTTGACATAAGTATTATCTAGCTTGTAATTGACGACGCCATCACGGTCTAAAAAAATGGTGGTGTTATTCATAGTCACATCAGGCAAACAATTCCCGCTCCACCAACTCGCATAAAATATGTCCGATCATAATGTGGGATTCCTGAATTCTGGCGGTATCGTGCGAAGGAACACAGATGCAGTGATTCGCTTCGGCTTTGGTTTTGCCGCCGCCTTCGCCCGTCATCCCGATAGTTATCATGCCCAATTCTCTGGCGGTTTGCAGACCTTTGACAACGTTGGAAGAATTGCCGCTCGTGGAAATGCCGATGGCAACATCGCCAGGTTTGCCAAAGGCTTCAAGCTGGCGGGAAAACACGATTTCGTAAACATAATCATTGCCAAGCGCAGTCAACGCTGACGTGTTTGTCGTCAACGCGACGGCAGGCAATGCGCGGCGTTCTTTGGTAAAGCGTCCAACTAATTCAGCGGCGAGATGTTGCGCATCTCCGGCGCTGCCGCCGTTACCGAATAAATATAGTGTTTTGCCATTACGCAGGGCTGTAACTAATTCCTGTCCGGCGGCGGCAATGATGTTCACTTGTGTTTCTAATAGCGCACGTTTGACGGCGATGCTTTCTTCGGTGCGCTCTTTGATGATGTGTAAATAATTAGTCATAACAAATTCCTGACGGCATCAATCACCAGCCACTCTCCATGTCTGTAAGCCATACGGTTCAAAGGCGAATTCAGTAATCGTACAGCCCATTTCCTTGAGCCGTTCGGCAACTTTATGTTTTTTATCAAAGCGACAGTATAACAGCATAAACCCGCCGCCACCTGCGCCCGTGATTTTACCGCCAATTGCTCCCGCTTTGCGTGCTTCGTCATACATTTCGTCAAGCTGCGGCGCAGAAATTTTATGCGACATGCGTTTTTTCTGTTCCCACTCCTGATGCAGCAAATCGCCGAAATCATCCAGTTTGCGCCGCAACAAAGCGTTTTTCATTTCAATCGTCAAAGTTTTCAATTGCCGCAACGCATCAAGGCTGTCTTTCTCTCCACTCTCGTAGCGTTTGACCTGATCTTCGATAATATTCGAGGAAAAACGCGAAGTTCCGGTGTAACAAAGCAATAAATTATATTCCAACTCGTTCATGATGTCGGGACGAATTTTGAGCGGATTGACAATCACGTGATCCGGCAAAAATTCGATGTAATTAAACCCGCCAAAGGCTGCCGCATATTGATCCTGCAACCCGCCTCTGATGGCAAGGTCTTCGCGTTCGATTACATAGGCCAGTTCGGCTACATCATAATCGGTCATCGGCAAGCCCTTGAAATCTTTGAGCAGCCCGACCAGCGCCACCATCATCGCCGAAGAAGAGCCGAGGCCAGACCCCGGCGGCGCATCGCTGTGAATAAAAAGATCGAAGCCCTTTTCGCCGCGACTATCCATCTTCAGGATCGCCGCTTTGACCAAATCCAGCTTGCCGTCATAGCTCATCAAATCTTCGGGGTTGTAATTCACCGATAAACCGTAATCAAGCGATTCGATATTGATTTGCTGATCTTCGCGGGTGCGCAACGTGCCGTAAGCATAACGATTAATCGTCGCACTCAGGACACATCCGCCTTCCTGTTGCGGAAAGGGCGGAACGTCTGTGCCACCACCGGCAAAACTGATTCTTAAGGGCGCTTTGGTTCGGACTAACATAATAATTTCTTTCGGCTGGTTTTATGGGGAAAACATCTCCGCCAAAATTGTTAACACGTTAGCTTGTGTTTTGGCATCAAGAGTTCCCATCTTTTTGATGAGTCTTGCTTTGTCTATTGTGCGAATCTGATCCAGGACGATCTGCCCCTGCTTACGTTGAAACTGACACGTAACTCTGGTGGGGTAAGCTCTGCCTTTCGTGGTCATGGGCGCAATAATTACGGTGTTAATATGACGATTCATCTCGTCAGGGGAGATGACCAGACACGGACGAGTCTTTTGTATCTCACTGCCAATCGTCGGGTCGAGGTTGAGCAGGTAAATCTCAAACCGTTTGACTACCATTGCCATTCGCTTTGATCCCATGGGGTTTGACCAGTCAGCTCCTGCTCCGGCAACTGGTCGTCGTTCTGTTCTGCCATCGCTTTAAAGGCTTCTCCCCAGCCTTGCCGTGGGGATGTCGCTGAACTAATGACAATTTGATTATCTTCCACTTTTAGTTCTATTTCCTCACCAAGCATCGTCTGTTCAAGCAGTATCCTGGGAATGCGGATTCCTCGTGAATTTCCAATTCTGATAATCCGTCCCCTCATATTTCCATATCCCCCATTTCGTTCTGGATATTCCTTAGTAAGCACATTGTAGTCACAAGCAAGACCACCGTCAAGCAACGACTTGTCCTGCGTTCAGGCAGGATTAAGACTGCGCCGGGGTTTGCCGGACTATGGTTTTGGCAGTAAGCAATTTCATCCAAATAATACGTCGCACTGCTTTTCAGGAGTATTTTAGTTCGTGCAACTTCGTGTAATTCGGAGTCAGTTGTTTTTTTCCGACCGCTTCAACCAAGCCGGCGAACCGCTCCATCAATGGTTGCCAACTGCATTCGCGTTCGACGAAATCACGAGCGGACTTTTCCAGGCGCAGGCGTAACTCATCATCACGCAAAACCTGTAACACGGAAGTAATAAATTCCGGTTCGTCACGCGCCAGCAACAAATGCTCTCCGGCGGTCGCTCCAACGCCTGTAATCACATCCTGAGTGGCGATCACAGCGCGGCCTGAAGCCATCGCCTCAAGTGCTTTATTTTGTACGCCACGCGCAATACGAAGCGGGATCACGCAAACTTTGGCGGCGGCTAAATATGGGCGCACATCATCCACAAAGCCTGTGACCATGACGCCGGGAAGTTGCTCCAGGGCGATGACCTGTGGCGTAGGTTTACTGCCCACAATCAAAAATTTAGTGTTGGGGTATGCGCGGCGAATGGCTGGAAAAATTTGCTGTGCAAACCAGACACAAGCCTCAGCATTCGGGTAATAATCCATCGCTCCTGTGAACACAATGCGCGGCGCATTTTCATCTTCATCAGCGAAAAATTTGCGCTCATTGGCAGGAAGATTTTCCAGCGCAAAAGCAGCTAAAGCCTGGGGGCGGAATTTTTCCAAATCAACGCCATTCGTAATCGGAATCAGCTTTTTTTTCTCTTCTGCGGTTAACTCGGTCAGCACATTGATTTCCCGTTGTGTGTGTAATGAACTGTAGCCAAAATTACGCACAATCCAATATTCGTAACGGCGCAAACGCTGACCTTCGATCTGGTAAATCCATGACATCGGCGGGCTTTTTTCTTTCGCATAATCCAGCCATTTTTCCGAATCCGTATCTGCCATATCAACTACAGTGTGCGGCAGAAACTCTGGTGGAACATACTGGCACATGGTTGAAGAATAGACGACCATCGCCTCTATGCCGTGTGTGTCAACAATTTGTTTGACGGCCTGATGTAACGCCGGTGAATTGAAATAAGCGACGGAAGGGGGTTGCGTCGTCGGCAAGCTTAACAACGCCTTAATATTTCCCGCCATTCGATTGAGGGGAATCAGCGTGGCTGAAGCACAATACTCTTCAAGTTTGGCTTTGGTTTGGAGCTCTTCTTCGCCTTCGGCAAAAGCGATCAAATGCACTTCGTGACCACGTGCGACAAGTGCCGTCAGCACATTGAAGGGGCGAATTTGATTTCCTTTATGAGGTGGATAAGGAGTCCGGTGTGAAAACAACAAAATCTTCATTACAGCAGTGATTATCGAGTAGTAGTTATTGGTTTTTATATTTCGCTGGAAGCTGAATAAATCAGTGCAGGCTAGGTTAAGCGGCGCGAAGGGCAATGAAAATGTACCTGAAGTCAGCTTCGGTGTACAGCAAAAAAACTGCTACCCCAGCCCGACACCCTGTATCACTCGTTGGGCGTTTTCAGTCCAGAAATATTTACCTTTTTGGATCGTTTCGAGGGCGCCAACACTGATCTTCTGGCGCAATTCAGGATTCATCGCCAGGGCCGTAACCGCGGTCGCAAATCCATTCGGGTCATCTTTGGGAATAAAAATTCCATTAACCCTATCTTCAATAACTTCGCGCAAATTCGGCTGGTCGGGAACGAGGACGGCTTTGCCCATCGCCATATACTCAAATAATTTCATCGGCGAAGCATACACCGGAATCGCGGGTAACACCGCAATATCCATTGCCGCAATATGCGCGGGAATTTCGTTATGATCCACAGCACCGGAAAAATGCACGGCATCCGCGACGCCCAGTTCTTTCGCCGTTTCCCTCAAAATTTGAATCGCCGGACCATCGCCACAAATTAACACGGCAAACCGCTCGCGCTCCGGTAAGCGGGCAAACGCCTCGACCAGTAAATCCAGGCGATGCCATTGTCGCGCCCAGCCTACGAAGCCAATCACGCAGCGATTGCCTAAATTGTAACGCTGGCGCACAGGATTGGGGTCAACGTCCGCGTGAAATAATTTGGGATCAATGCCGTTTTGAATCACCTGAAATTTACTGGTATCAATTCCCTGGTCGGCATAATATTTGCGCAAAACATCAGTCACAACCACCACCCGCGTCGCATTTCTAAGCACTAAGCGTTCACATCTTTGCGCGACATTACGTCCGATCAAACCGCTTTCTTTCGACATTTCGTCCACCAGTGGCGAATTTACTTCCACCACAAACGGGACATTATATTTGCGTGCGGTGATTGCACCAGCAGTTAAATTCAGACAATAACGTTCGTAGATCAAAGCAGGCTGTAGCTGTCTGATCGCCGACCGCAGATTTTTCATGCCATAAAGGTTATACCCCAGCGATAATCCTTCGTACCACAAACTGCCTAAGGTGCTGCGCCCTTCAGAATGATGTTTTCCATTATTGTTATGCGGTTGCGCCTTGCCGCTCTGAGTGCGCCCCAGGCTGACTTCGACCACTTCGTGACCAAGCGCAGACCACGCATCCTGCAAGGACTGGATATGAATTCCCTGCGCGTCTTCGCCGCGTGTTCTGTGATGATAGATAATTTTCATTGACGTTTATGGTGTGCGGTTGGTGGTCAATTCCAACACTCTCTCAACTTCTCTGGCGACTGCCGCCCAATTCCTTTGGCTCCCACTTGTGGCAACTGCCTGACGATCCCAAGGGTGGTCAAGCGCCAGCAGCAGCGCAACTTTCAAGGCTTCCGCGTTTTCAGTGGGAAAGACAAAGCCATTAATACCTTCACGAATAGTTGTAACGTTGTTTCCAGCCAGACTTGCTACGACTGGAATTCCGCAAGCCAGCGCTTCCAAAACGACGTTGGGGGAACCTTCCCGACTACTGGCCAATATATTGACGTTTGCGGCGTTGTACCAGATGCGAATTTTTTCAGGATTTTGTTGCCCAGCAAAATGGACTATATCACCCAACCCTGCTGCCTGCGAGATTTTTTCCAACTCGGCACGACTTTCCCCCTGCCCAATCAGCGCCAGTTTGACACGCCGATTTTGTAATTCAGCAAGGCCAATTTTTTTCAGCGCTTCGAGAATTAGCCATTGCCCCTTATTGCGATCCAGACGTGCGACCGACACCAGCCAGCAATCCTCAGTATTCAGATTCAACGATCTGCGCGCCGCCTCGCGGGTCATCGGAGTAAAAAAACTGGTATCCACACCATTTGGAATCACATGAATTTTATCCAGTGTCGCTCCAAGCTCTAAAAAATTATCCCGTAACTCCTCCGAAACCGCGATCAGTTGCGCCGCCCCGCGAATTACTTCCTGCAATAACGGCACGATGTGCGGCATATTTTTATTGCGCGTCAGGTCTGAGCCGCGGGCTGTAACCACGACCGGACGCTTTAATCGCTGCCCTAATTTCACCGCAGCGTAACCATCGGGATAAACAAAATGCGCATCAATGACTTCAAACTGAAAATCTGATTTGAGCAGGCGATGTAATAAATCGTAACTTCCCTGCGCCATCCACTTGCCATACTTTGCCATCCCAATTTTGGGCGGATTAAAATAACGCGGATGATAGACGTTTAATCCATCGCGTTCTTCAACTTCAGGGATGAGCTTGAGCGCGTTCCATTCGCCGCTCGCCGGAAGAAATTTCGGATAGTACGGAACCGGCGCGACTACTTCAATTTGATGCCCGCCCTGACGCGCCATAGCCTCCACCCGCCGCGCCACGAAAATCCCATGCTCCGGCATTTTTGCGTTAGGGTACAGCCTCGTATAAGTCAAAATCCTCATAACAAAATCAATTAGCAAATTTGTTTTTCACATAAACTTGCGCTGCCATAATCGAAACATCAGGATCGTCCATAACGGCGTACCAAAATTACGCAGGCCGCTTTGATGCCTGTCCCACAGGCTTTTTACCGCCGCACGATTCAGTAAATCGTCATTTGTATCAAACAACAAACTCTGTGCCAGATCACGTAAATCTCCCCGTAACCACTCGGCCAGCGGAATCGAAAAGCCCATTTTCGGGCGCGTCAAAACCTCTTCAGGCAAAATTTTCCGAACGGCTTCCTTGAAAATATATTTACCGACCCCGCCGCGCAATTTCAACTCCGACGGAATCCGCGCCGCCAGCTCCATAAATTTATGATCCAGAATCGGGCAGCGCACTTCGAGCGAGACAGCCATGCTTGCGCGGTCAACTTTCGTCAAAATATCGTCCACCAGATACGTTTTCATATCCACATATTGAGCGCGTGAAAGCGGATCGTCAGTCTTTGCGCGGTCATAGTGATAGCGAAATAAATCAAACGGATTGTAGCCGTTTAGCCTCGCCTGCAAATCACCACCAAACAGCCCATCGCGTTCGCGGGCAACTGCGCCATACACCGAATTAAAATATGCTTCCGCCGGATCAAGCGACAAATTTCTGAGCGTGGCTTTGGCTCGTAGAGGTCGCGGCAACCAGTCAAGTTGCGGATACATCGCCGCCATCGCGCCAAAGGCTGGTTTACGCAATGAGGCAGGCAGGATGCCCCGCAAACGATTTTCGGCAACATCAAATTTGTAGCGCCGATAACCAGCGAAATTTTCATCTCCACCATCACCCGACAAAGCGACCGTGACGAATTCCCGCGCCACCTGTGAAACGTAATAGGTCGGCACAGCGGAAGAATCAGCAAATGGCTCGTCATAATGCCACGCGAGTTTTTCGACTACAGAAACGGCGTCAGGATTGACGATGCGTTCGTGATGCTCAGCGTTGACAGAGGCAGCGAATTTTTTAGCGGCGGCGGCTTCGCTGAATTCTTCAGAACTAAAACCAATCGAAGCAGTGACAACCGGACGATTCGTGATCGCAGACATCATCGCTACAACTGCCGATGAATCAACACCGCCGGATAAAAACGCGCCGAGCGGAACTTCGCTCATCAACCGAATATCTACGGCTTCGCGCAATGCTTCAAGCAATTGTTCCTGCCATTCTGCGGCGCTCCGAATTTCGGTTTGATTGAAATCAATGTCCCAGTATTCGCGTTCCCGCACTCCATTTGGCGTCACGACCAGATAATGGGCGGGGCGCACTTTTCGGACGTGCTTAAAAATTGATTTGGGCGCGGGAATCGCCAGGAAGGAAAAATAATCAGCTAAGGCCTCGGGATCAATTTCGCGGGGAATGGCGCGATCCTGAATGACGGATTTAACTTCGGAGCCGAAAGCAAAGCGGCCCTGGAAATCAGTATAATAAAGCGGTTTTTTTCCCAGTCGGTCACGCGCCAAAAGCATTGTTTGCTGGCGCGAATCCCAAATCGCAAAGGCGAACATGCCGCGCAACATCGCCACACAATCTTCGCCAAATTCTTCGTACAAATGAACGATGGTTTCGGTGTCCGAGCGAGTTTTCAGATGATGCCCACGCGTTTCGACTAGATGGGCCAGTTCCTGATAATTGTAAATCTCGCCGTTGAAAACAATTGCCACCGAACCGTTTTCATTGAAGATTGGCTGATGACCGCCAGAGACATCAATAATCGAAAGCCGCCGATGCCCTAAGCCGGCTTTGCCGCTGAGCAAAAATCCATCATCATCCGGCCCACGATGAGCAATCACATCGGTCATTTGCTTAAGCAATTCTGCACTCACCGCTTGCTCGCTTGCGTAATGAAAAACTCCGGCAATTCCACACATCCCAATATTCTCTTTTACTTACTTAAATTATTTGTTATCTGATTTTGGCTCAGCGTAAAACGCCACTGCGAGGGACTGAGCCGAATCATCAGTGATGCTATCATTTGAGACACGATCCGGCGAGCGATTAAATGAGGAGCGCAAACTTTCCAGTTTGCCTGGTGTCGGCAGCTAGTCAGTTAAGAAAAAATGCAAACTGGAAAGTTTGCGCTACGCCTGCGCCGCAGAGAGTTTATCCCTGATCCGAAAAAAGAAAATTTTCGATGGTCTGGCCTGTCCGATGCTCGAATTGTGCCTTGAGTGAAGGCAGGTAACCGGTGCTTTCATCCAGTAAAATTCGCTCAATGCGACGCAGCGGGAAAAATATCGTCGCGGGGAAAATGCCCTCTTCGCCTTTGACAACCATTCTGAGCAACTCATCATAGCTGTTCAAATCAATCCCCCGAATCGTAATGCCCGCTGCATTAATTTCGTCCAGAACGCCCCAAAACTTTTCGCGTGGCTCACCTAAATTCACAATCACACAAGCACCAGCTTCAATTTTCATAGCACTCCTCTTACTTACTGCGACCATTCGGTTGGCTGTCTTTCCCAACGATGATTTTTCAATTCACTTAACAATGCAGCGGGTAAAATTTTGCCGTCGCTAACCGCGCAATTTTCTGCCACGTGCCGGAGCTTCCGCATCCCTGGAATGATTGTGCCAACGGCCTGGTTACTCAAAATAAAGCGTAAGGCAAATTCGGCTTTGCTCATCCCGGCGGGAATTAGCGGGAAGACCGCATCGGCACGTTCGACGCTGGCTTGTAAATTTTCCGGCACGAAATACGTGTTGCGCCAATCGCCTTCCGGCCACGTGCTGTCTTTGGTCACGACGCCTGACAACGTCCCTTCGTCAAACGGTACGCGAGCGATGACGGCAACGTCATGTTCAAGGCAGGCGGGAAATAATTCATCTTCGGGGTTTTGATCAAAGATGTTGTAAATAACCTGCACGGCATCAATCAAACCACTTCTGACGGCGCGAATTCCATTCCACGGTTCCCACCGATTGAGGCTGATTCCAATGGCCTGAAACAATCCCTGCGCTTTCAGTTCCGCAACTTTTTTCACCCAGCTATCATCGCTCAGCCAACTGTCTTCCCACGTATGAAATTGCATCAGATCGAAACTGATAAGGCCGGCATTTTGCAAACTGGCATGCACATATTCCTCAATGTGATCGGGCGGAAAACAATTCTCTGAAGTAAATTCGCGGCGGCTGGGCCATTGGAAATTTTTCGGCGGAATTTTTGTGGCGGTATAAAGTTTCCGGCCAGGATTGGCTCTGATTAAATCACCCAGCAAACCTTCGCTGTGACCTGCGCCGTAGCCCCACGCAGTATCAAAAAAATTGCAGCCCAGTTCGACAGAACGTTGCAGCGAAGCCCGCGATTCCTCATCGCTGGAATCTTTCCAGCCACCCATGCCCCACATCCCATAGCCGATTTCGCTGACCTGCCAATCGGTGCGTCCAAATCTGCGATATTGCATTTCAGGTTCCTTCAAATGTTATAAAAGATTTTCTCATCCACGAAGCCACACGAAGGCTCACGAAGAAGAAAAGAAACAAGCGACACAAGATGAATTCCAGCCCACAGCGGTGCAGATTGTTCAGGCTGTCCAGTGCGCTTAAAAATGTATTTTGTAACCCCGCGAGACGGGGCGCGTAAACCACCAGGCCCACGCAATAAGGATAAATTGCACAGGTAAGCGCCAGTATAAAAATTTCGCCGGGACCTCTGGAAACAGGTGCGGATTCATCGCGGGATAAATGTTGGCGGGATAAATTGCCAGCAATAACGCGATCAATCCCCAGGCAGCCAGGCGCGTATATTGTGGAATAATAAGCAGGATGCCAAGCAAAATTTCAAAGACTCCGCTCAGGTAAACCAGGCCCAGATGCCAGGGCAGATACGGCGGCATTATCCGCAAATAAAAAGGCGGATTAACAAAGTGCATCACGCCGGCAACAACAAAAAAGATGCCCAACAAATACTTCATCAATGTTTTGAATTTTGACATTAGCTTTCCCTGTTCCAACCCGCGCCAGATTATTTTTTTCGGCTCCTGTACCAACCGCCAATGACAACGCCCACCGGAACCAGCAACGCGGACGAATATTCATACCAGCCCGGCGGAGGTGTGCCTGGATTTAACCGCGCAGCCAGCGCAAGTCCGATCATACTAATCACCATAATGACTCCTGCCAAAATTAAAGCATGCGCCAGCCTGGCTGCCCCGGAAATTGCGGCGGCGACGTAACCGCCAACAAAGGCCGTGAGAAAATTAAGCGTCATCCTCACAATTAAAAAAGTTGTCGTCGGGGTCAGCGTTTCACCGGCAGGAACCGTCGGCAGGAACAATTTGAAGGCGAGTATCCCCGTCAATAACCCTAAACCGGTCATCACGAAAAACCCGCCCACGAGGGCACCAATACTTCTTCCGTAATCAATTTCGTTGTTCATTAAACTTGTAATCTGCGAATTTCAAGGTCAGTCGTGCGATCAATAATCTGTTCACATCTTTCGCATTGATAATAGACTTCTTCAGGATATGCCGTGACACCCATCACTAAGCGCACCCAGCCAAACCAGGTGTAACGACATTGCGGAACCACATGCGGATCGTGTTTGTGATACCCGCAACGGCAGGTTTTCAGAAGTTCATTTTCGTTCAATAATTCTTGTTGCATTGTCCTGAATGATAACAGTTTTCACCAGTTTGCGGTGAGGTTCTTAACTGCGTGGCTCACGATAGCCCGGACGGGCCCGAACGACTGCGCCCTGGCGACTGACTTTAACCTGAATTTTCCTGAACTTACCAGACCGCATTTGATTGGTCGGATAATAGCCGATGGAATACTGGCTGCGAAGCTCTGCCGCAATTTTAGCGAACGCTTCCGGCAACGAACCCAGCGTATCAGCGCGATGTAATTGTCCGCCGGATCTCAGCGCCAAATCCTGCAAATATTGATCGGCAGTTTTATAAAGATTATCGAGCATCACGCCCACTCCATCATCACGGCCCCGACGCGAAGACGATCCGCTATCAGGATTGCGCGCATCAGGAAAACGATCCCTGCCGGAAGCATCAGGCAGGCGATTATCGGGAGAACGATTATCCGGGTAACGATTGTCGGGATAGCGATCATCAGGATAGCGTCCATTAGGTGAACGCCCAACAGGCGGAAGCTCAATGCGGTCAAGAATCCCGCCGTTCCGGCGAATGGAAGGAATTTTAGTATCGCTCGGCATGGTGGTCGGAGTTGAACCACGCTGCGGTGCTTTGATAATTTCGCTTAGCACGACTGCACCGCCGGATTGTTGTTGTTTGCGAATCAAAGCTTCCGTTTCCCAGCGCGTGTCATAACGAATCGGATAAACGATGACGCCGGATTCCTCCAGCACTCTCAGATTGTCATCATATCGTGCCGAGTCGCTGCGATAATCAACTCCATCCGTAAAAATCACAATTGCCTTGCGCCCCTGCACCCGCGCCAGATTATTCAACGCCAGACGCATTGCATCATAAAGTTTTGTCCCCTTGCCCGGTTGCGTATCAGCAATCGCTTTTTTCAAGGCGGCACGATTGCTGGTGAATTCACCCCAGTCTTTCACCTCGTCATCAAAGGAGATAATTTTCACTTTGTCTCCTGCCTGTAACTGATCCACAAAAACAGATGCCGCCTGTTGCATCTGACCCAGCTTTTCCTCGGTGCTGCCGCTGGTGTCAAGCATCAGCACCACGTGAAAAGGTTCTTTGATCGCCGTGAAAAAAGCTGTTTCCTGCAATTTACCATCTTCGAGAATTTGAAATTCAGACTGCTTCAAATCCGGCAGATAAACATTATTACGGTCACTGACAATCACCGGAATCGTCACAAGGGCAGTATCAATTTTGAGGACTTCCTGTGCGGATGAATCGGGCGTTTGTATAAACAGTGCCAGCAGTAAAATTGCAAATGGACAGAAGTTTGATTTCATTGACATTTTTCCTCCTTCGGAAAAGGGATTTGATCTTACAACTCAGTGGTTGACGTTTCAAGAAGCCGTCTGTACTATGCCCGTGTTTGTTCTTTAGAGGCGCTGCTTAGAGCGCTGCCTACTCTCCTGGCATCAACGGTGATGCGTCTTTGTTCGGTTTGGACTTACGCAGTCGGTTTCTTGAGAGCAGGTTCGAGTTAATAATCCCGGAGCCTTTCAGTTGAACTTGCTTTGCACTGATTGCCGATTGCGCTAGTTGGGGGACCGTTCCCGTACTACACTTTCTCGCTTCGATTTTTCGGTACATTCGTACTCAGAGGAAAATCCCATGTCAGTTAAACTTTATGTCGGGAACTTACCGTTCTCCGTCTCCGAACAGGACCTGACTGAATTATTCAGCCAGGCTGGTCAGGTTGATTCGGCGCAGATTGTCATTGACCGTGAAACTGGTCGCTCGCGTGGATTTGGATTTGTTGAAGTTGATACCAAAGAAGCAGCCTCCGCTGCAATTGAACAACTCAATGGTTTCGAAATGGACGGTCGTTCACTCGTGGTCAATGAAGCTCGTCCGAAAGAATCACGCAGCGGCTTCGGCGGCGGTCGTGGTGGCTTTAGTGGCGGTGGTGGTGGCGGTGGTGGTCGTGGTGGCTTCGGCGGCGGTGGCGGCGGTGGTGGTCGTGGCGGCGGTGGCGGTCGCGGTGGTGATCGCGGCGGTCGCGGCGGCGAAGATCGCGGCAATCGCTGGTAATCTATCGGTTCTCAGTGAATAGTGGCTGGTGATTAGTTGAAAGCTCTTTCCTAATCACCAGCCATTTTCTATTTGATAGTTTTGCATTTAAATCTGCTATCACAGGCGGTTCTGACCACCTCTTAACCACTCATCACAAATTTTATGTTTTCTGAAATTGTTGAAGCTGAAGGACACCTCGTAGATTCGCAAATTCTCTCCCGGATCATGGATCGCGTGATCGAATGTGGGGCCGCGTTCGAGGTGCTGGATTTTTATCTGGGTCGCACCAATGACGAAATTTCGCGGTTAAAAATGCGCGTCAATGCCGAGTCGCAGGCGCTGCTGGAAAAAACCCTCGAAGAATTAGTCGAACTGGGCTGCTATCAGGATGAAATTGCCAGCGCCAATTTGAAACCAGCGGAGGCGGATAAAGTCGTCCCGGATGATTTTTATTCCACCACCAATCATCGCACCTTTGTGCGCTTGCAGGAGCAATGGCTGGAAGTAGCGAACCAACGCATGGATGGCGTGATTGTAATTTCCGGCGCAGGCGCTGAACTCAGGGCGGAATGCCGTAAATTGCGCGATGTCCGTCAGAATGAAATGATTGTGTGCGGGGTTCAGGGCATTAAAATCCAGCCCGAATTCAAAGAGCGTGACCGCCTCGGCTTCGCTTTTATGGCAAATGATATTTCTTCGGAACGGCGTGCGGAAACTGCTGTCCTGAAAATTGCCGAAATGATGCGCCGGATTAAAGCCGAAAAGCTTGGCAAAATTATTTTTGTCGCCGGGCCGGTAGTCATTCACACAGGTGGCACCAAAGCTTTCAGCGAAATTATTCAAAAAGGGTACGTTGATGTTTTGCTGTCGGGCAATGCGCTGGCTGTCCACGATGTCGAACATGCGCTGTTCGGAACTTCACTTGGGGTGGATTTGGAACACGGCTCACCTGTTGAAGAAGGCCACAAAAATCACATGCGTGCGATCAACACGATCAATCGCTACGGTTCAATTGCCGGAGCGGTCGCAGCCGGAATATTGCAGCACGGTGTGATGTATGAACTGGTCAAAAATAATGTGCCGTATATTCTGGCGGGATCAATTCGTGATGATGGGCCTTTGCCTGACACAGAAATGGATTTAATCAAAGCGCAGGAAAAATATGCGCAGTCATTAGTGGATGCAAAAATGATCATTTGCCTGTCGTCAATGTTACATTCCATCGGCGTCGGCAATATGACTCCCTCGTGGGTGAAGATGGTTTGTGTAGATATTAATCCGGCAGTAGTGACCAAGCTTGCGGATCGCGGCTCAGCCCAAACTGTTGGCGTCGTCACAGACGTTGGGACTTTTTTGACGTTACTGGCACAAAATCTTTAGCAGGCAGGATAGGTGTCCCGCCTGTCCTATTTAATTTTGCGTCGGCATACTTCCTTCGACCCAGGCTTCGCCATCGGCAAAAATTTCTTTCTTCCAAATCGGCACGGTTTCTTTCACGCGGTCAATCGCAAAATGACAAGCTTCAAACGCGAGTTTGCGATGCGGAGAAGTGATGACAATCACAATGCTGGATTCAGTAATTTTCAATTCTCCGAACCGATGAATGATGCCGATATGCAAGACTTCGGGCCAGCGCTGTCTGATCTCAGCACCGACTTTTTGCATTTCCTTCACGGCCATTTGTTCATAGGCTTCATATTGCAAACTGAGGACACAGCGACCTTTGGTTTGTTCCCGCACGACGCCATCAAAAGTCACTACTGCTCCGGCGGCTCCGGTCAGCAATCGTTGTTCAAGCGCAATTTTATCAATTGGCTCACGCGTGATTTCGTAAATGTCAGCAATATTTTTTAGGGGCATAAAAATGACTTTATCGGCGTGCGCCTGACCTGTGGCTTTTTGACGAAGCTTTTTTCACTGGCGGAGTATAGCGTTTGCGCACAAAATTCATTTTACCGCTGGGAATAAGCTCCAGCGCACCATCGCAAACAGCTTCTTTTCCAGTCTTTGATTTTTCAGTAGTCGCAATCTGTGGCTGCGCAGTATGATTGCCTGGAACTGATTGCGCTAATAAATTTGCAGGCAAAGAAAACAACCAAATTGTTGCGAGGAAGAGTTTAAATTTCATAAGCAAAGCACCGGAATTCAGCGAAAAATTTACAGGGCGGAGAAATATTACCGAAAAGCGATTCCGACAGCAATCACTACCTTGAATAAGCGCAGTTGCTTTCATATAATCCGCTCGTAGTCAGACTCCGGTTGCGTTAAAAAACTATTTTCTAAATCATGCTGATTGTTCCCTTCGCCAAACCAGAACCTGCCCCATGTGAATACTGCCGTGAAACCGGCTGGGAGTTAGTTGTGGGCAGAGGTGTCCGTCCGTGCCGTTGCCGGACAAGTGATCGGCGCGAACAATTGATGACGGTTTCGCGCATCCCGAAACGTTACGAAAAATGTTCATTTGAGACTTACAAACCACAGGACGGTTCCAAAATCTCCGGTGCGGCGCATTCTCAGGCAAATGGATTGATGGCAGCGAAGCGATTTGCTGATGCCTATCCGGTAGTAGATTTCGGCTTGTTACTGATTGGCCCCTGCGGCGTAGGTAAAACGCACCTGGCAAGTTCAATCATGTCCACCCTGATCCGCCAAAAGAGTATCAATTGCCTGTTTTACGACTTTCGTGACTTGCTCAAGGAGATTCAGGATAGCTACAATCCGATTTCGCAAACCTCAGAGATGCGTGTTCTTTCCCCGGTTTATGATGCCGACGTTTTAGTGCTGGATGAATTGGGCGCTTCAAAACCGACCGACTGGGTGCGCGACACAATCACGCAAATCATCAATAAACGTTACAACGACAAAAAAGCGACAGTCTTTACAACGAATTATCTGGACGAAGTAACCGATGCCAAGGAAGAAACTCTGACAGATCGCGTCGGCGTCAGATTACGCTCCCGTCTGTACGAAATGTGCAAAGTCATTCACATCATCGGCGATGATTATCGCCTCAAAATCCGCAATAACGGCGGACGAAAATTCTAAGTAAAATCAAACGTAAAAAATCCCACGATGCAGGTCGCTGCATCGTGGGAATCAAACAGGAGAAGGAGGGAGGTAAAGCGAGATATTTAGTTAAGTCTGACAATTAATATTGCCGCATTGTTTGTCCGACAGTAATCACTTCTGACTCAATTCGTTTGGTGGCAATTTTTGGTTCTGAAACATTGCGCCGCACTAATTCGCCATTACTTAAACGCACATAATGCGCCGAAATCTTTCGCACATAATCCTGGGTTTCCTGATAAGGCGGAATGCGATTTCCATAACGAGCGACGGCGTGTTCCCCAGCATTGTAGCCCGCCAATGCCAGTTCAATATCACCATTAAAAGTATCCAGTAAAAATCGTAAATATCTGGCCCCGCCTTCGATATTTTGCGCCGGATCGTAAATGTCTCTGACGCCAAAGCGAGCGGCGGTAGCAGGCATCAATTGCATCAAACCGCGTGCGCCTTTGTACGATGTAGCGCGAGCATTAAAACTGGATTCCTGTTTCATCACCGCCATCATCAGGCGCGGATCAATCCCGTTGCGGGCGGCGGACTCAGCTACAAGCTGATCTATGTCACCTCTGCCCGTCGAAATTGCGAGCGGCGAAGTTCTCTCCGATTTAACGTTCGTGGCAACAATTTGATTTACCGGAATCATCACAGCAGAACCGGAATCCTCTAACTTAGTTAAGTTTTTTGCGATTCCAAGTAAATCCTGCACATCACTTTTTCCTGCTGCTGAAGATGTTCGCATATCAGTTTTCGAGTTCTTCGCCGGATTAGCGATGCGGCTCCGTTTATTTAGAGCGGAATCGGTTTTAGGAGCAAAATCCTGCGAATTTAATAAATCTGTGGTTGTGAGGGATGCGACGTTTTTGGCTCTCAGGTCTTCTTCGCTCTGCCCTGTTTGGACTGATAAAGAATTTTCCTGTTGCACGTTGGCGAGAGCCGATAAACTAAAAAGAGCCAGTAGCCCAATGATCACGAAGTTGCGGTTCAAAAAATACCTCCTGCCGCGAAAGCGTTTATTTGTGGGCCAAATAGCTCCGCGAGTATATTTAACGAACTTCAACGAGTCAAGAAGTGTTTCTAAACGTGCCAAATTAAACGGCATGTGTTAAGCTGTGCGCATCCGCTTAGCATAATGTATTCCCCCTTTTACCTGAGAGGTGAAATTGTCAATGAAACGAACATTACCTATCTTCTTACTCTTGTTTGCCAGTCTTTCCTTATTTGCAGTTGCCGCCTTTGCTGACACGATCAAACTGAAAAATGGCAGTGTCATCAAAGGCAAAATCACGACCTATAATGATCGTGAATTTACGGTTTCGCTTGACCTCGGATCATCTACTAAACGAAGTAACTCGCGGATGGTCATCGCGGTCGAGGATATTGAAAGCATTCAATTTGATGGGGCTGAGATGGCATCCAACGGATCGGCCTCAACACCATCTGAAGGCTCGACCCGTCCAACTTATAAAGAGCCAGCACCACAACCGTCTTCGACTCCCGCGCCAGCCACAATGACCAACAAACCTGCCGAGTCAGGCGAAGCCCCGGCCTTTGAAAAATCTGTCGGAGTCGTTGCCGCCGCCGATTGGACAAGCACCGAAATTATGGTGAAGAAAGGGCAGCGCGTAGTGATTTCGGCTTCAGGACAAATTGAGTTAGGCAGCAGCCGCCGTTCCGGGCCGGAGGGCACAAATATCCCTGATCCAAAAAAACTCATGCCAGAGCGCCCAACCGGAGCGTTGATTGCCGTGATTGGTGATGACAATGACGATTTTGTTTCTATCGGGAGCGGGACAGAATTTGTCGCCGAGCGAAACGGGATTCTTTTCCTGAGTGTGAATGAAGGGAATTTGCGCGACAACAACGGTTCGTTTGCGGCGCGTGTGCGCGTATTCAATAAATAATCTTTGCTCTTTTGCAAAGCCTGTAAATTTAAGCGTTGACAATTTACCTGTCAGGAGGGATGTCTATCAGCCATGCAACAAGCAGAAATTTTACGGGTGTTGCAATCCTTTGGCTCGTGCGGTGATTACAGCGGCGCGGCGGTGTGGGAGGTAAATCACGCTACAGCATTATTGTCACAACCACGTATCGCGCTGGAACGTGCGCGGTTGCGGATGCGACAGGGTTATTTTTTCGCCGCCAGAAATACTCTCAGCAGCATTAATCTGCAAGCAGCGACCAGCGGCGAACAATTGCTGATCGCCCTTGAAAAAGCTTCGCTTGCCATTTTTTGCGACAGCGAAATTCGGGGCACGGTAAAACAAGCGCAAACAGCCTTTGCACAAGCCCAAAACACTGCGCCAGACCCCATCAATTATGCCGAAGCAGAACGTGTGTACGTGCGCATCCAATTGATTGCCGCGACGTACCGCGAAATCACGCCGGACGAACGACAACTTGCGCTGAATCAATTGCCACGATTAGCCATCATTTTGGAACAAGGTGGACGGCTCACTGAATCATTGGCAGCTCAATTAACCTGGGCTGAATATCAACCTGATCTGGATAACAGGTTACAGGCGCTGGCTTCGTTTGCCGCAACAGCACAGCAGCACCACCCGGAATTCGCCGCTGAAGCACATAAAATTCGCGCTGAACAAATGCTGCAAAATGGCGCGGCGCCTGAGCCAATCAAGTCCGAATTGCAAATCGCGCTTGACCTTTACACGCAGGCACAGCATCGGCACGGGAACATTGACGTGCGCCAGTTACAAGCCAAATTGGCCATCGAACGCGAACAGGCATCGTTGGATGAATTAACTAATTGTTTGCGTGATTATCAACAACTGGATTTTCCACGCGGTGCATTGAGCGTTTTATTAGACCTTTCACAATTGGCTCATGAACGTGGTGATGCTGTAGCAGCAATCGAATTCCGCCAGCAAAGTCGTGCACTGGCAGAAGCAACCGGATTGCAATTGGTGCAAGCCAATTTTCAACTCGCGCAGGCTGATCTTTTCATGCGGCAAGCCGATTATGGCGCAGCAATTGAATTATGCGAACGCGAACTCGCCCGGCCTTTACCCATCACGTTTCAGGCAAGTTATGAGCAGCTTCTGGCAACTTCGTATTCGTTCGTCAAAAAATATGACGAAGCGATTATCCACATCAAAACTGCACAACGCCTATACGAACAACTTGATGATACAGCCTCCGCGTCTGATGCCATTTGGCAACAAGCCAGTTATCTGGATTCGCAACGCGACGACAATCAATGGGAACACGCCGAGGAGTTATTGCTAACGTGGTTGGAACGTGACGAACAACGCAGCGCTTACGAAGCGGCAGGGCGCAAACTGGAAATGCTGGCACAAATCGCGCTCAATCGTTATTCGTGGTCAACCGCAGAAAAACATAACCTGGCGTTACTAGATAAAGCCGAACAATATTTACAAAAAGCGGAGCAAATTAGTGTCCATTTAGCAATTCGCCAACGCGCCCAACGGCTGGGAACCTTACAGCAAATGCGCGCACAAGTACTCAATCAACGAGGAGATTTGGCAGGTGTAGAAGAATCGTGGCGCAAGGCATTAGCGGTCTATCAACAAGCAGGATTTTTGCGCGAAGCTGCGGATTGCAACTATATGATTGGGGTGCTGCGGCTGAATGCGACGAATCGTGACTTGCGACCCAATTTTGGCGAGGCGGAAGACAATTTACGCACGGCGTTAACCTATTACGAAAATTCCAGGATGCGTGATAACGAAGCACGTACCCGTACAATGCTCGCGTTGTTGTACGCCAACTCTGCTTTACGTGTGAATCAACCGCTCGGCAAGCAAATGATAGATGCCGCATTGGGACACCTGAACGATGCCGCCGATTTATACGATGCAATTCGGCAGGATTATGCGATTGGATCAAGCCTGGAAGCGTTAGGCGGAAAACAATCGTTAGTGGAAAACAGTCGTGCTGTTTCTGAACGAGCCCTGACGATTTTTACATATCATCGCCCTGACCCGGAGCAAGCATGGAGCTGGGTACAACGCGCCAAATCGCAAGCTTTGCTTGATCAACTTGTGAGTGAAAATTCTTTACCGTTGCAAATTTTGGAGACACCTCCAAAAGATAGCGACCTCCGTTCCCTGCTTGAGCAGGACGAACACTGTAGGGAAAAAATAAATAATTATTCAGAGGCAATCAACTTCTACCGAAAAAGGGGGGATGAAGATCAAGTAAAAATCCATGAAAAAGGATTGACAAATGAACAGGAAACGAGAAAAAAAATAAGAACCACAATAAAGGAAATTCCGCAGTATGAAAATTATG
>JANMKB010000530.1:0-2798 GCA_031371805.1 Blastocatellia bacterium
GCGTGCAATTTGGGGATTCGGAAATTTGGTTATCACGCCTAATTATGATCGCGCTTTGCAATGGGCATCACCGCAACCCAGTGATGTTGGGCATTGGGACATCGAAGCGCCAGTAGAGCAAAAAAATCTTTTACAATATAAATTACTACGACCCGTGGTTTGGCATCTTCACGGTCACATTGATAACGCAACCAACATCATTCTGACCCCAGATGGTTATATCCGTCTCTATCCAGCCAACGACCATACAAAATCGCGTTATGAAGCAGCATTGACTACATTGCGCACATTGCTGGCGACTCACACATTTCTATTCATTGGCTTCAGCTTGGACGATGAAAATTTTGGAATGCAATTGCGTGGCGTAGACCAAATTTTTGGCGGCAATTCAGGGAAACATTACGCGCTTGTGCGTAAATCGAATCAAGAACAATTTAAGGCTCTGAATTTCTCCAATGTCGAACCAATCTATTTTGAAAATTTCGGCGAACCACTTTTACAATGCGTCCGTGAATTGGCTGCCATTGCACAAGAAAACAAATCCGCACCTCCCATAGAATCAAGCACATCAACGATTGATTTTTCCTCCATCATTCCCGCAGATTTCAGCCCTGAAAAACCTGTCTTTTATGTTCCATTTGCGAGAAAAGGCGATCAGGTTTTAGGTCGCGCTCAGGCGATGGAAGATGTGCGGCAACAGCTTGAATCCGGGCGGCGCACTTTTATCGGGCAAACCGCTTTGTTTCAAGGATCGGGTGGTCTGGGCAAAACGCAATTAGCGATTGAGTACGCTTACGAACACAAAGAGAAATATAAAAACGGGGTAATTTGGATTTCGGCGGATCAGGAAATTGATTCGCAATTAATTCGTATTGCTGACGAAGCCAAATGGATTGCGCCGCAATCAGAACATAAAGACAAACTTGCCATCGCCTTAAATCGGCTGCGCAGCTTTTCTGATTGCTTATTGATTTTTGATAACGTTGAATCGCAAGATGCCATCAGAAATTACTTGCCGCTGCCTGCTGCAACTCCGCATATTTTGATGACCAGTCGCATCGAACAGCCCGGATTTAATCCCATCAAGATCGAACCACTGGATGCAGAAGTTTCGCTGCAATTGTTAATTCAGGAAGCAGATAAAACGCCACAGAATGATGAAGAAAAAGAGGCGGCAAATAAAATCGTCCATGCGTTAGATGGGTTGCCTTTAGCGCTTGAAATCGCTGGCGCATATTTGCGTAATCGGGAAATTAGTTGGGACGAATATTGGCATCTATTGGATAGCAATCTCAGAGCCGCAATGCCTTCAAGTTTTGCAAAAGCAGGGTTTACGAAACGCGAAGAAGATTTGTATTCAACGCTGCGCATCAGCGAATCCGTTTTTCACGATGAGCCGCACCTGAAATGGATTTTGGATTTACTGACTTGGAGTGATGCCGCGCCGATGAGTACCGAATTGATGTGCGTGGCATTAGCTGTAAAAGATGATACTGATCTGATTGGCGCTCTTAGCTTGGGCGCAAAACTGCGGTTATTACAAAAATCCGCTGATGGTAAAAACTATGCTTTACATCGCTTAGTGCGTCGCGTGCGGCGGGAAGAAATGCCGCTGGAAAATTATGAGGATTGGGCACAGGGCGTTTGTCGTCGTATCGGGGATTGGTTTGAAAGCTTACGTGAGGATTTTGTAGCATTACCAAAATATGAAGCGTCATTAGACCATCTCAAAGAATGGGCAAAAAACGCTGAAAATTTCTCGTATCTGGAAGCCAGTCGCTTAACTTGGCTCCAAGCCTATCCACACTATCATCAGGGGAATTACAAAGAAATTAACCTCGTTATCCAAGCGGCATTTGCGCTATATGAAAAATCCTCAGGCGAGGATCAGGGATTATTCGCACATCTGCATAATGACATTGGTTTTAGTCTTAATGCTCTGGGTAAACATCACAAGGCGCTGGAGTATGCAGAAAAAGCGCTGGCGATTCGCCTCAAAGCCTATGGCGAGGAGCATCCTGTCACGGCTGCTTCGTACAACAATGTGGGGTTGAGCTACAGCAAGTTAGGGCGACATCACAAGGCGCTGGAGTATCAGGAAAAAGCGTTAAAAATATTGCAAGATAAGTTAGGTAACACTCATCCCAATACTATTCAAAGCAACCTAAACTATGCTGTCGGCCTTTCAAATCAAGGTAGCGCATATAAAGCTTTTCAGTGGCTGGAAAAATTGAGCAAAGCCTTGCTGCCAGATCATCCCAAATATGCAGATTTACTCAAGACAAAAAATCAGATTCAATCAAAGATGAAGGGGTTTCGTCCGCAACAGTCTTTGTCTAAGCATAAAAAGAAAAACCGTAGATAGTCCTTGACTGGCTTCGCGCCTAATTCATTTTTCAATTATCTCTGCGGTAATAATTCCACGCTATACAATTTCTTACCGTCAATGTTGTGCAAAGCGACGGTCATCGCTTTTGTCTTGCCATCAATGTTGATGGCGCCGAAAAATTGGAAGCCGTCTTTCGGGGAGCGATTGCCCTTCATGCCTTTTGGAATGCCCGTGAATTTTACCTGTGGGCCGAACGTATTGTCCATCTCTCCGGGGCCAAAAGTTCCGGCGTTGAGCGGGCCGGCGACGAATTCCCAGAAGGGATCGAAATCCGTGAACTGTGCCTGCGCCGGATCGTAGTAATGCGCCGCGCAATAATGCACATCGGCGGTCAGCCAGATGACATTGCGGATTTTATTTTGTTTGATGAAGCGCAATAATTCTGCGACTTCCAATTCCCTGCCCATCG
>JANMKB010000554.1:0-13640 GCA_031371805.1 Blastocatellia bacterium
AGATGGGATCAGGCCCATGATGAATGTGAATTTAGTGATTCATCGCGCCACTGGTGAGCAACAGGAAGTCCCTGTGATCCTGCGCATTGATACGCCGATTGAAGTTGAATATTACCTGCACGGCGGCATCCTGCCGTATGTGTTGCGGCAGTTGATTGCGAAGGCGTAAGCTGCTTTTAAAGACGAAGAGAAGGGTAGCACTTGCTACCCTTCTCTTATTAGCAGCAAAATCTGATTTTTCCTGTAATGATTAATGGAATTGTCATGATTGCGGTTCCAATGGGAGTCATCACCTTTTCCACTTTCCTGATTCTCTTCGTCGTGTTTTCGCGGAATTTCCCCCCTTCTACGACATTTTTATCGGCTGGCTTAGCTTCAGAAACCACGTCAAAGTAAACGAAGTCGGCTTGTTTTGCGGATAGTTGTTTCAGGCTGAATCCGGCTTCTGAAATATAAACGATTTCTCCCGTAAGAGTTTTACCATTTGGAAATGGCTTATTCAGAGTACTAAAGTCACCCAGTTGGCTACCTGCTTTAATCTTAATGGTTACAAATTGTTGTTCGATTTTTGCCTGTCCAATAAATCTACGAGTTTCATCCGGTTTGTCATTTTGCTGTGCCTCCTGCGCCAAAATAGTAATTGAGCAAACAAGTAAAATCGCAGTGAGCAACGTAATTTTTTTCATGAAAATATCTCCTGTAAAGGCGTGACACCTTATTACTGTCCGAGCAAGCGATGTGCCTGAGATCGTCTGTTACTTAAGTTTCTCTGATTGCAGCAGGTTAAGAATTTAAGTTGCAATTTACTATTTTGATTAATGCAGGTTACGGAAGACAGTTGAAAGAAAAATGCGGCACTGTTTCTGAAAGCTGGAACTAAATTATTTGTGCTTGAGAGCTTTCGTTGGCATGCTGCACGAAGCAAAAACAAACGGAGGATAAACCGATAAAATTGTGACATTCTCCTGACGCATTGATACATCGCTTTTCGATTTGAAATAAATGCCCCGACGCACGCGCCCAAAAAATTTAACGCAATCGCTCTTCGCCGAAAACCCTGTGCTTTCGGTGAGTGAATTGACGGCGGACATAAAAGACTCACTCGAATCAGAATTCCGTGATTTGTTTGTCCAGGGCGAAATCTCCAACTTCAAAAAATATCCTTCCGGTCATTGGTATTTCACGCTCAAGGACGACCTCGCACAAATCAGCGGCGTTTATTTCAAGCAATGGAATCGCCTGTTACGCTTCGATCCTGAAAATGGTTTAGAGGTCAAAGTGCGTGGGCGGCTTTCGGTTTGGGAAAAGAGTGGTAACTACCAGCTTAACGTCGAATCAATGGAACCGATTGGCGTCGGTGCGCTGCAACTGGCGTTTGAGCAGCTTGGGCGCAGGTTGCAGGAAGAAGGTTTATTTGACGACGAGCGCAAACGTCCGCTGCCGATGGTTCCGCGCAAAATCGGAATTGTGACTTCGCCTGCCGGTGCAGTGATTCGGGATATGCTGCACGTCCTGGAACGCCGCAATCCCGGCATTGATGTTTTGCTGGCTCCGGTGCGCGTTCAGGGCGCAGGAGCAGCAGTTGAAATTGCCCAGGCGATAAAATTGCTCAGCGATAACGCCGAAAAATTTGGTCTTGATGTCATCATTGTTGGACGCGGCGGCGGTTCAATCGAGGATTTATGGGCGTTCAATGAAGAGATTGTGGCACGGGCAATTTACGCGGCAAAAATTCCGGTGATTTCCGCTGTCGGGCACGAAACAGATTTCACGATTGCTGATCTGGTTGCCGATAAACGCGCTCCGACTCCATCGGCGGCGGCGGAAATTGTGGCGGTCGAAGTTCACGAGTTGCGCGATCAGGTTGACGGCTTGCTCGCCTATCTGGGGCGTGCGATGGATTATTATTTAATGCAGCGGCGTAACGAAGTCCGCGACTTGGTTGAAAGCCAGGGCTTTGCAGAAACCATCGGCACGATCATCAAACTCAGCTCTCGTGTGCGCGAACTCGAAGTGCGTGCGGCGGCGGCTTTGAAAAATAATTTGCAGCATGTGCGGCTCAGAATTGAAAGTGCGAATCATCGTTTGCTGGTTTCAGACTGGCGGGCGCCGCTGGCGGTGGCTGAAGCGCGTTTGCAGGTCGGGCGGCAACATTTGCAACGCGCCATGCAAACGACCCTTGAGCGCCGACGGCATCAGCTTTCGCTTTCGGCAGGCAAGCTCGAAATGCTTTCGCCCCTGTCAGTATTAAGTCGCGGCTATGCAATTGTGCGCGATGAGGTCGGGCAATTAGTGTCACACGGAGCGGCATTAAAAATTGGACAAAAGATTGCGGTCAGATTTGAAGACGGAGATGTGTCCTGCGAGGTGACCGAAACTAAATTCAAAGCTAAATGACCACTGACAACCAGCGATTCCTCGTGCTATATTCCTTCACTTAGTTCTTCCAATCTATTTTTAATATCGAGGTAAAACCAATGTCCGGGCATTCAAAGTGGCATACAATTAAGCACAAAAAGGGCGCGCTTGATGCCAGGCGCGGAAAGCTTTTTACAAAACTCATCAAGGAAATTACGGTGGCAGCGCGGAGCGGTGGCAGTGGCGACATTGCCACCAACGCTCGTTTGCGAAAGGCTGTGAGCGATGCTAAAGCCGGCAACATGCCGAACGATACGATTGACAAAGCAATCAAGCGCGGCACGGGCGAACTTGAAGGGGTGAATTACGAGGAACTTACTTATGAAGGCTACGGGCCGGCGGGTGTAGCGGTCATTGTCGAAACGATGACCGATAATCGTAACCGCACCGTTGCTGAAGTTCGTCATCTGTTTGGGAAAAATGGCGGCAATCTGGGCGAAGCAAATTCTGTCGCCTGGATGTTCAATCGCAGAGGTTCCATCCTCGTTGACCTGACGGCAAAAGGCGAAGACGAGATGATGGAAATTGCGCTGAACGCCGGAGCCGAAGACATGCAGACGGACGAAGACAGCTATCAAATTATTACTGCACAGGAAGACTTTGATACTGTTCTTGATGCTGTCAAAGCCGCCGGAATCGAACCAATCCAGTCCGAAATTTCGATGATCCCGCAAAACTATATCAAGCTTGAAGGTAAAGACGCGACGCAGATGCTCAAGCTTTTTGAAGCGCTTGACGATCATGATGATGTCCAGAAAGTTTTTGCGAACTTCGATATTGATGATGTCACGATGGAACAGTCAGGATAAACGAATTTCGCATTATGGTTAATAAAAGGCGCGGAGCCGAAACGGGCAGTGGTTTTCAGGATGCGATTAATCGCACGAATGAAGCTTATGAAAAATCGGGCCGCGCCTGCATCACACGCAAAGCAATCCCTGGCAAATATCTGATTGATCGTGGCGAAACGCGGCGCGGTTTGTCTTTGCCTTCCATCAATCTTGCTGCGCGCGGTTCTCAGGCTCGCCTCACTTCTTCGTCGCTTAAAAGCATTGTCAAAGAAAATAAAGCTACCGACTGGCGCAAATTTATTCCCGAATCCAAAGCCGAACCGGATTATGGCGGCACGATTGCGCCCACTGGTCGGGCGATTTATTACGACGCCAAAACCACGCGTCGCGAAGTTTTGGATTTCGATAATTTGCACGCCCACCAGCTTGAATTTTTGGAACGCGCTGCACGGGTTGGAGCAGTCGCTGGGTTCCTCGTCGAATTCAATGCGCATCGTGAAGTTTATTTTCTGCCCATTCAAATCGTCGTCCAGTGGCGCGACGCAACCACGCGCAAAAGCTTTCCCTATCAATTTTTTGTCGCACATTTGACGCCTGCGCCGTCAGGCAAGGGCTTTTTAATTTTTGATTACCTGGTTGCTATCGAAGCGCAGGAGCAACAATACGGACGAGATTTTTCTCGTTTTCAAATGCCGCAGATCACCGTCAGAAAACCGCGAAAAATGGCCGCCGCCTAAATACTTTTGACGTAACGGCAGCCTTGCAGTTAAAATTCACCACGTAGTAGCTCAGCAAGAAAGCAGTAAAACTTATAGCTCTGCCAAAGCGAGGTTATCCATGCTTCTGAATCGCTCCCTGCTTGCCGTACTTTGTGCGGTCAGTTTGTTTTTTGTTTCAACTTCGGCGCAAACGTTCCCCATAAAAAAGCGGAAGACCACCATTGTTGGCGCACGGGCAGTTGTTTATGACGAACGGCTTTCCGCCCTTCGTATCAAGCCTGATATTAAATCCCCCATCATTCAGCGCCTCCATCGTGACCGCGAGGTGGGCATTATTGGCAAACCAGTTAAAGTCAAAGGCGGCCCGATTTTTCAGCCCGTGATGGTTTCGCGTAACACACGCGGCTGGGTTATTGCCGATGCTTTATCATTGCCACAACGCGGACGGGATGCGGCGCGGATGATGAACCTGATTGATGAAACCAAAGATGATTTTAATCGTGCCCGACTCGCCCGACTCTGTGCTGACCAGTATCGCGGAAATGTTGTGGCGGCAAAAGCTTTACTAAAATTAGGTGAAGCGACAGAACACGCCGCCATTCGACTTTCGCGTGATGCGAAAAAGCGGATCGGAGAACTGGACGAGGAATTGGATAAAAATCTCAGCCAGCGCGATTACATGCTCAATTACGTTGGGTTGGATCGTTACAACAAAATTGGGGCGACGTTTGATTACGACGAAGCGAGCGGGAATTTAATTTACGATGGCGGCGCTTATCAGGAAATTAGCAAAAAATATCCACGCAGTCCTGAAGCCGTAACTGCTCATGAACGATTGGAAAAAATCAGGTCGGTGCGAACCCCGGTCGTGCAGAAATAGTCTGGCAAACCTGCTCCCTACGGCTCGCAGTCCAGTACCCGGAGCCATAGCGACGGGGTTTGCCTGTCAGTGTTCCTTAACTTTTGATTTTGAGAGCAGGAATAGAATTGCAATCACGATAAGCATGGCTGCTTCACAGAGCAACAGCGTGGCAATAGGAATGTGAAAAGGTTTGTCGGCGAGAAAGCCTGTGATCATTGCGCCAAGTGGAATGCCGCCGCGAAACGCCATCATGTAAATGCTCATCACGCGTCCGCGCATTTCGTCCGGCACGAGCAATTGCACGAGCGATGCCGTCAGTGAAAACGTCGCGATCAATGCACCGCTGGCTAAAAATACCATTGGATACGCCAAAAATTTATCGGGGAATATCGCCAGGAGTAAGAGCGCACAACCAGCGCCAATTTGCAGCAGCAACACGGTTCGCCCTTTGCGTTTGACATCGCCGAGCCAGGCTGAGAATAAAGCGCCGGCGGCTGAACCAGCGCCTGAAACCGCGAGCAACGCGCTGTAACCGCCCGCGCCTGCGTGCAAATACTTAGCCGCAAAAACTGGTAAAAATGTGATGTATTGAATCCCGAAAAATGTCGCCGAAAACGAAATCAAAGTCAGCGAGCGCAATACTTCCTGATTCCAAACAAAGCGTAATCCCTGCATCATTTCGCTGCCAATATTTTTAGCGCCGCCGGTTGCGCGAATGATCGGTGGCACACGCAACATTGATAATGCAATCACGACCGCCACGAATGACAGCCCATTAATCCCGAAACAAACAGCCGCCGCTTTTGAGGTCAGATTTTTGTCGCTCGCACCCATTAACCACAAAACCAAGCCGCCAAAGACTGGCCCCACTGTGCGCGCCAGATTGAATTGCATGGAGTTAAGCGCGATGGCATTGGGGACATCTTCTTTGCGATTGACGAGGACGGGCATCAATGCCTGATAAGCTGGCCCTCCGAACGCCTGGGCGCAGCCCGTCATAAAAGACAAAAACAAAATTGGCCAAACGGTTTGTAATTTAAATGCCGCCAGCAACGTCAGCGAGAGCGCAAACGTTAATTGCAGCCATTGCGAAGTCATCAGAATTTTGCGGCGATCAATGCGATCCGCGACGACTCCGCCCAGCAAAGAAAAAAGCAGGATCGGAATAGTTCCGAGTGCGCTATTCAGACCCAGATAAAATTCTCTGGCCGTGAGCGTGAAAATTAACCAACTCTGGGCTGTTTCCTGCATCCACGTGCCGGAACTGGACGCGAAAGCGCCAAACCATAACAGGCGAAAATTACGATATTGAAAGGCGCGGAACGTTCTGCCAAAACCGCCAACTGGTGCGGGATGAGCAGGACTGATTTCAGGTTTAGCGGCGGACGACATTAAGGGTGGTAAAGGGCGGTTGGTAACAAGTGACAGGAAAAAGTGTGGTGATCAATTTCCTGTCACTCAATTCTGAAAAGGGTTAATTACTGACGTCGTGAGTGCGACTTTCGGCCCGGATCGGCATGTAAATTTTGTACCAGTCGTCGTGGGCGGGATGGGTTGTATAAGCCTCTAACGCTGCTGCATCAGTGAATTCCATCGCAATAATGGCGTCGTAATCTTTACCATCTTCGGTTTTTGTTTGCAGCTTGATTTTCTTTGCCCAAACGCGCTGCAGGCCGGGAACTACACCGACCATTTTCTTTGCTGCCTCAAGGGCTGCCTGTTTTTGCTCGGCTGTTGCCGCATCTGTCCATTTGACTGTGATGAAGTGGATGAGCGTAGTTGGAGGCGCTCCCTTGACCGCTTTAACGCCACCTTTGGCTGCTTTCTTTTGCAGTGCTGCGAACGCTCCACCCGCGACAATTAATAGCAATAAACAAAGTAACAGAGTTTTTTTAAGCATCGTTTTTCTCCTGGTTTTGATAATTTTAAGCCACGAACTACCACCGACTATATTTGCCGATAAGGCTCATTTTCTTTTGCCAGTCCAGGTTCCTGTGGCCTGATCGCCCAGACTGACTTTGCCTTTCATCGTCTCTTTCTCAATCGTGCCGGTATAGACGACTACGCCGCCGCCCGCCTCGAAGGAAAACTCAATTTTGTCGCCTTTGACCGTGCCTTTGAGGTCGGCTTCTCCCAATTGACCACTGTATTTGCCGGACAGCTTTTCGCCTTCCTGTTTGAAGATAAACGAAGGCGAGCCAGACCCGGCAGAAGTCTCGACATTGAAAGTCCAGTTTCCGGTGACATCAATTTTATCCTGGGCCTGGCTGACAACGGCTATCGTTGCACAGAGCAAGGCCACACAAAATGTAAGCTTGAATATTTTTGCCATAATGCAGGAATTCCTTTCAGGTAAATCGCGTGGGTTGGAAATGATAACAGAAAAGCGCAAAAAATCAGAATGGCCTTACGCTATTGGATCGTAGCAAAGGTAATCGGTCTGCCGAATGATCTTTCCGTCTTTGAGGCGGAAGAAGATGGCGAGCTTCCCACTGAGTTTAGCTCCGGCAGCCATGTCGCCAAGGGCTTGGGCAAACGTCATTTCCCAACTGATTTGTAAAGCCGCCGCGTTATTACTGACGACAACATCATTGAGAACATAGCTTTGCTGTGCCGTCAACTCGCGGCCTTTCGTGAAGGCCACT
Source organism: Blastocatellia bacterium (assembly GCA_031371805.1). GTDB lineage: Bacteria > Acidobacteriota > Blastocatellia > RBC074 > RBC074 > JAFDVL01. Next base: position 7,436 of record JANMKB010000554.1, read on the forward strand.
TGTAAAGATGCGAAATTACGAATTTGTCCTGTGGGTGCAAAACGATGTGGCATTTCCTGCTACTCGACAGCTTCATCGTAAAATTCCTTCAGCCCCTGAGCCGTGCTGCCTGGAGCGTTGCAAAACTCGATATAATGATTGGCGAACTGGATTAGCGTTACTTGTCCTGTTGGCATAATTATTCCCTTACTCATTATTGTCGTTTATGTCAGCGCGGTTCTCGCCCAAAATCAAAGGGCTTCTCGGCGTCACGATTGCTTTGGTTGCCTCAATCCGCGCCAGGCTATAGGAAATTGGTGTAACTCCTGTTTGCCGCGCATCGCTGTAAATTTTCCAGGCACCAGCCGGAATTTCAAATTCCACTGCTTTGCCATTTGGGTTCAATAAAATCAAGGCTCTGCTCCATTCGTCGCCGCCGCGCAGGTCTTCGATTTGGTACGCGATACAATTGTTTGGCACGTGCAAGCCCAATTGATCGTCTAAAAATTTCACGGCATTCGTCGCGCTCTGTGCCATCCGGTAGCGGAATAACCGATGGCGGTGCGCCAACTGAATCAAGCCGCGATAGTAAGCAAAGACATCATGATTTTCGGCTTTTTGACGCCAGCGAAGCATATTCACCGCATCAGTTTTATCGAAGCTGTTATGGTCGCTACCTTTCGTCCGCAACCACTCCTGCCCGCTCTGAATAAAGGGGATGCCCTGCGAAGTGAAAATGATTACTGCCCCCAGCTTGTCCATCGCGCGACGATCTCCGTCAGTGATCGCTGCATCATTAATCGTGCTGATTAACAGGCGATCCCACAGCGTATGATTGTCGTGGCACTCAATATAATTAATTGACTCAAGCGGTGAGGCGGCAAAGCTGTCAACTGCGCCGCGAATGCCTGTTTTTACTGCTCCGATATTGTGTCCAGCCTGGATGAAACCGGTCGCCCGCGCATCAAAAACCTGCCCCTTCACCGCATCCCGAAATTCGTCATTGAACACCGCCCAGCCCCGTCCCCATTGCTTACCTTTCGTCGTCAATTCAATCGGTGAAGTTCCACCTGCCCAGGGTTCGCCGTAAATCAAAATGTGCTGGTCTATGGCGCGTAATTCATCAACAATGAACAGCATCGTTTCCTGATCTATCAGCCCGAGCAGGTCAAAACGAAAACCGTCAACCTTGTATTCTGTCACCCAGTATTTGACGCAATCAAGAATGAAACGCCGCGCCATCGGAGCTTCGCTGCGAAATTCGTTGCCGCAACCAGAGCCGTCCCAATAGCTGCCATCAGGTTTCAAGCGGTAATAATAACCTGGCACCAGGCCTTCAAAACTATAGATAAGATTTTTGTTGAGCAGTTCAAAGGTGTGATTGAAAACCACATCAAGCGTCACACGAATCCCACGTTTGTGCAGCGCATCAATCATTCGTTTGACCTCACTCACACGCCGCGCATCGTAGCGCTCTGTCGCATACCAGCCATCAGGCGTGAAAAAATGCACGGCGTCATAACCCCAACCGTACACATCTTCGGATTCGTTATTATGAAATTCTGTGATCGGCATCAACTGCACTACGTTGACGCCAAGTTCGGTCAAATGATCGAGGCCAGTCATGATGTCAAGGCGATTCGTGAGATGTGTGCCAGCCTCGGTTAAGCCGAGATATTTGCCGCGCCGTTGAATACCTGAATCAGGATCAAGCGTGAAATCACGGACATGCATTTCGTAAATCACTGCATCGTTGATTGAAAACGTTGGACGATTAGCGACCGGAGTCGTGTCGTTGACGACGATGGCGCGTCCATTATGCGCGGTCACGGCACGAGCATAAGGATCAATTATTTCGCGGTCAGGATTAAAGCGCGGGTCATCACCAGCGGCAGTGTATGTGTAATACGCTCCCTTGATGTCACCCGGCACAGTCGTTTCCCAACTGCCATCGTTATTTTTTTTGAGCTTAATGCTACCCGTTTCAGCACCCATCGGAGCTGCATAGAGATGTAAAATAATTTGTGTTGCCGTCGGTGCCCAAACTCTAAAAATTGTTTTCTCCAGCGTATAAATTGCGCCCAGCGGTTGCAGGCAAATCAGGGCGTCGGCGGGATGGGAAGCGACCGACGCGGTATAGTTAATTTTGCGTGCCAGGCGAGTGCTGTAATCTTCAGTCATTGTTATAAATTAACTTTATCTATTGAAATTTTGTCACTGATAAGGTCTTGGGTCTTAGGCTTTTGGGCTTGGAACCGCAGCACGAATTATTAGCCTCAATAACAGTCAGGCAGTTCATCTTCTGGTTAGGATGAATATTTTCAATCTGCTGCCAAAAACCAAAGATCAAAAGCCTAAGCCCTCATTTTCCCTGCTTATTTTTTCTTCGCCGCTTCGATTTTCGCGCTCATCATTACGACAAAATCTTCGTTTGAATTGAAACCTGCCTGGCGGAAACTGACTTGTCCGTTGCGGTCAAAAATCATTGTGGTCGGAATTGAATTGATGCCAAAATATCCATCCAGATAATTTGCATAAACGACCGGCAATTTTATTTTTTGCCCTTTGACATAAGGATCAACATAGTTGCGGTCATCATCGGTGTTGATGGCTAAAAAAATTACGTCTTTGTCTTCTTTGTACTTGACCATTGTTTTTTCAAGTTCGGGCATTTCGATGCGGCACGGCCCGCACCACGTCGCCCAAAAATTGGCAACGATCACTTTGCCTTTGTAATCCGCGAGCTTGACATCGCCGCCGTTAAGTTTGGTCAATTTATAAAGTAGTGGATCACTGACATTTTCGTTGGGGTTGGGCAGTTCGACTTTGGCTAAACGCTCGGTATCATCTTTTGTGATGGTGTCGTAGGTTTTTAGCAAATGATCGCCCAAGCCTTTTTCAGAACCATTTTTTGCGGTGTAAAGTTGACCGAGCTTATGGCGAATTTCATCTCGCTCGCTGCTTTCAGCGCCTTCCATCGAACGCACAAAAGCCTGGAGGTAAAACTCAATCGCCTGGTCGGTATTCTTTCGTTTTTCCGCGAGATTGCCCAATAGTGCAACAGTGACGGCAAGCGGCGATTGTTTGTAGCTTTTGGTCAGGTCGAAATCGGCTTTGTCGAGGTTTCCTAAGTCGTTGTGGACTTGCCCGCGTAACAAATGCACTGAGGCAAAGGCGCGATTTTTTTGCAGCTCCCATTGTCCCGGACTGATCTTGGCGGGCTTGATTCTGGCGGCGAACATGTCTTCGACCGACTTGACCAGTTTGTCAGCATAAATCAGCGCTTTAGGTAAATCTCCCTCGGCTTTTCGTTCGCGCAAAGCTGTTACCAGAACCGTCAGTTTTTCAAACTCGCGGTCATTCGCGGCGACGATTTTTTCGGCATAAGCAATTTGCCGATTGCGGTCGCGCAATTCAGTAGCGAACTTAAATAACTCGCCTTCGATTTCGGCCCGGCTGCCGCTGTTGGGGAATTTCTTGAGAAAGGCATCAAGGTTATCTATCATCTTCAGCTTATCCCCGCCGGAACTTTGGATCGCTCCGCGCAATTCCTGCTCTTCATCAGATTTATCGTGTGCCGATGTGGTGGGAGCCTTAGCTGTTGCGTCAGGAGTTTTCAGCTTTGGTCTTTCCTGCGCAAAGACTGACCAGCAAATTGTGAGCGAGATAATTAGCGAAGTAAGTTTAAATTTCATTGGTTTATCAGGTTGAAAATAGCAAGGGCAATTTGGAATGACGCAGAAGCGAAAAGTAAACTACAAGCAACGTCTCATTGCAACAGAGAAATTTTCATATGCTCGCTTCAAAAGAAACAGCGCAGGAGCTTGATAACGCCTGCGCTGTAATTGAGCCACTGCTTTTGAAGCAGCCTAACGATTGTTTCTCTGAGCCAGCTTGCTGTGATGTCTGCCATACACAAAATAAATCACCAGTCCAATTGCCATCCAGATAATCAAGCGCAGCCACGTATCCCATGGCAAACTTGCCATCAATAAAAGGCTGGTAATCGCTGAAAGCGGCGCCACTACCCAAACAGCGGCAACTTTGAAAGGTCGTGGCAAATTGGGGTTGGTTTTTCGTAACACCAAAATTCCAATGGCTACGATCACAAAGGCGAACAACGTTCCGATACTGACAAGTTCGCCCAGCAAATCAATCGGAACAAGCGCTGCCATAATCGCCACAATTCCGCCTGTCAGCAAAGTAGTAATATGTGGAGTTTGATATTTCGGATGAACTTTTGCTGCCCAGGCCGGCAGTAAACCGTCTTTCGCCATTGAATAAAAAACACGTGGTTGCCCCATCATCATCACAACCATGGTGGAGCTTAATCCCAAAACCGTGCCTCCTAAAACAATGAGTTTGAATGAAGTCAGCAACGTTTTCATAAATGAGCCAGCAGCAGCCTGGTTGGCGGCAGCACCCATAGCGGCGGCGATTGGCGCGGTTTCCCCTTTTAACTGTGTATAGGAAATTAGCCCGACCATAATGCCGGAAACTAAAATATACAAAACCGTACAAATCAAAAGCGAACCAATGATGCCGCGCGGCATGTCACGTTGCGGATTTTTTGCCTCTTGAGCCGCAGTCGAAACCGCATCAAAGCCGATATACGCAAAGAAAATTACTGCCGCACCGGTAAAAATTCCGCTGATGCCAAACTCGCCGAAGACTCCCGTATTTGGCGGAATGAACGCCGCGCAACCTGCTGTTCCTGCGGCGCATCCGATTCCGATGTTCGACATATTGACGAAGCCGATTCCGGCAAGAATAAACAAGACAACGATAAAAAGTTTGACCATCACAACCAGTGAATTGAAGCTGGCTGACTCCTGAATCCCTTTGACCAACAACAGGCAAATCGCAATCGAAATCAAAAAAGCAGGAAGGTTGAAAAGCGCTGTTTCAATCGGTGCTGTAACTCCCACCTGCGACATTGCTTTGGTTAATTCCGCCGTAATAACATTTAAACCAAGACCTGGGTGTAAAATCGTATCGCCGACTTTTGTGCCGTCAACCTTCTGAATCATCTCAGCGGTAAAGGTCACAAATTTTGTTCCGGGAGCCGCGCTCAAACTGACCGGAAACGGAATGCCCACAGCGCCTAATAATTTGACTACGTTACCAGACCATCCGACCGCAACAGTCGCCGCACCAAATGCATATTCAAGAATTAAATCCCAACCAATAATCCACGCCACAAACTCGCCCAAAGTGGCATATCCATAAGCGTATGCCGAACCGGAAATCGGAACGGCAGAAGCAAATTCCGAGTAGCACAAAGCTGCAAATAAACTAACGATTCCCGCAACGATCATCGAAATCACAACTGCCGGACCTGCATGTTTTCCGGCGGCTTGCCCGGTTAGAACGAAAATACCTGTTCCGATAATGGCACCAATTCCGAGAAACGTTAAGGCAGATGCACTCAAAGTTTTTTTCAACGTGTGCTCGCCAGTTTCCCCAGCTTCGGCGATGATTTCATTAATGGGTTTGGTCGCCATTAGATTGGCGATGAATTTATTAATGGGTTTGGTCGCAATTTGGTTGGACATCAAGACCTCCGATAATTTATTGAGTTATTTTTACTTGCTTGATTGGGCGGAAGCTTTTGCTTGAAATGCAAGCTCCGCAGTTTGAACTTGCAAACTCTAAGCTGAACTGCGCCAGCGGTCAATGGCTGCTCTTTCGATTCCACCAGAAATACACGGGAAACCCCGTCGCAATAATCAACAATCCAGGCCACGTCGCAGCCGTTTGATACGTGAATAAAACTATCAGAATGATTGCCGCTCCAGCGATGTAAAGCGCAGGAATTATCGGATAGCCGAAAGCTTTGTACGGACGTTCGACATTGGGTTGTTTGCTCCGCAAAACAAATATTCCGATTATCGTCAAAATGTAAAAAATCAATGCCGCAGAAATCACGTATGTCAGCAAATCTCCGTAAAGATTTCCGTAGCTGACTTTGCCATCCGCCGCAGTTTTGATCGTGCGTGGCAACACATAAAATGCTGCCCACAAGCCCTGAATCATTAAGCCCCACGCCGGAACTGCATTTTTATTAAGCTCTCCCGCTGCCTTAAAAAATAATCCATCTTTTGCCATCGCATAGTATGCACGCGCACCTGACAGGATCAATCCGTTATTGCAACCAAACGTCGAAACCATAATCGCTGCCGCCATAAGCGTCGCTCCGATGCCGGGGAAAATTACTTCGGCAGTC
>JANMKB010000583.1:0-8841 GCA_031371805.1 Blastocatellia bacterium
TGGGAATTTTGTGCCCCACCTGAATATCAGTGCGCGTGATTGTGGTATTAAGGTTGTAGTGCCTCATTTGCCGGAAGGATTGAATGAAATTGAAGTGGCAGCGATGCAACAATCCTTATTACTGGACGAACTTTTCTTAGAACAAAGTGTAACCGATTACATCCTGTGGTATTACACTCCAATGGCGCTTTCGTTTACGCGCCATCTTGAGCCGCTCGTTCGTGTCTATGATTGTATGGACGAATTGTCAGCCTTTAAAAACGCGCCAGCGAGCTTAAAACGTTTGGAGGCCGAGTTACTGGAAAGCGCTGATGTCGTCTTTACTGGTGGGCATAGCCTCTACGAAGCCAAACGCGACCTGCATCAAAATATCCACCCTTTTCCTAGTAGTATTGAGGCTGTCCATTTCCAGCAAGCCCGCTCCGCGCCGGCGGAACCGGCGGATCAACAAGAGATTCCATATCCGCGTTTGGGGTTTTTTGGCGTCATTGATGAGCGGATGGATTTGGATTTACTGGCTGGCATCGCCGATGCCCGTCCTGACTGGCATTTGGTGTTAGTTGGCCCCGTCGTAAAAATTGATTCGGCGGATTTGCCACAAGCTCCTAATATTCATTATTTAGGCAGCAAGAATTATCAACAACTACCAGAATATTTATCTGGTTGGAATGTCGCGATGCTACCCTTTGCGCGCAACGAATCTACTCGCTTTATCAGTCCAACAAAAACGCCGGAATATCTGGCCGCTGGCGTACCAGTTATTTCGACTTCTATCAAAGATGTAATTCGACCTTATGGGCAACAGGGCTTAGTAGAAATTGCGGATAGTGTGCCTGACTTTATTCAAGCGGCGGAATTTTTATTAGGTAATCAATTCAACTTTGCTACGTGGCTTAAGCAAGTTGATGAAGCGCTTGCTTTTAATTCCTGGGATCGAACCTGGATGCGGATGTTGCACCTGATAAATATGGCGATTCGCGCTAATTATCCGGTGCAGGCAATGCCATCCGTTCCAGCGGCCCAGGATATTACAATCACCAGAACATTATCACCAGCGGCGAGTATATAGACCAGCGAGGAGCGTAGGGGACTATGTTTGATTATCTAATTGTCGGGGCTGGTTATGCCGGAAGTGTGTTAGCAGAACGACTCACAGCGGATGCGGGCAAGAAAGTCGTATTGGTAGATAAGCGCTCGCATATCGGTGGTAACGCCTATGATCATTACAACGAAGCGGGGATTTTGGTGCATAAATATGGGCCGCATATTTTTCACACCAATTCCCAGGAAGTGTTTGAGTATTTATCGCGCTTTACTGCCTGGCGACAATATGAACATCGCGTGCGCGCCAGTGTGGATGGACAGTTGTTACCTATTCCGATAAACCTGGATACGGTTAATCAACTTTACGGCTTACAGTTAACCTCTTTCGAGGTAGAAGATTTCTTTGCCTTAAAGGCGGAACATAAGGAAAAAATTCGCACCTCGGAAGATGTGATTGTTAACAAAGTCGGGCGCGAGTTGTACGAAAAATTCTTTCGTAATTACACGCGCAAGCAATGGGCGTTAGATCCATCGGAACTAGATGCAACGGTTACGTCACGGGTGCCGGTACGCACCAATCGTGATGATCGCTATTTCACCGACACATATCAGGCGATGCCATTGCACGGCTATACACGGATGTTTGAGAACATGCTGAATCATCCCAACATCAGGATTATGCTCAATACAGATTATCGCGAGATTGAGCAGATCATTCCGTTCCGCGAGATGATTTATACCGGCCCAGTGGACGAATTTTTTGACCTTCGTTTTGGCAAGTTGCCTTATCGTTCGCTGGAATTCAGGCACGAAACCATTGATAAAACAGTCTATCAATCGGCTCCGGTGGTCAATTATCCAAATGAACATCCGTACACACGGATCACGGAATTCAAATACTTAACCGGGCAGGAGCATCACAAGACAAGTATCGTCTATGAATACCCGCGTGCGGAAGGTGATCCCTATTATCCCGTACCTCGTCCCGAAAATACTGAGATTTATAAAAAGTACGAAGAACTGGCGAAAGCAACTAAAGGAGTCCATTTCGCCGGACGCCTGGCGACATACAAATACTATAACCAGGATCAGGTTGTCGCACAGGCGTTGACACTATACGCTAAGCTGGTCGGCAAAGAATCAAAGCTGAAGTAACAGTGTCGCTTCCACAAATGAAATTCAAAAGCTTCTTTCAGGCTGGGTTTGAATGTAGCACTGGGTATAACCGTCATGGTCACTGGATAGATCAGGTGAGCGCCACCAGGCATGATCTACTGATTGAAGAGGACTACGCCCGCCTTGCTGCCGCAGGTATTTATACCGTGCGTGAAGGGGTGCGCTGGCCTTTAGTGTCAAGGCAGCATTGCTATGACCTTTCGACTATAGAACCTGTGCTGGCCGCTGCTGAAAAATACGGGATTGAGATTATTCATGATCTTTTTCATTTCGGCTACCCCGATGACATTGATCTGTTTTCACCTGACTTCCCTGCCCGTTTTGCTGATTACTGTTATGTTATTGGTGATTTTATCACGCGGCAAACCCAGGGGATTTGTTATTTCACGCCTATCAATGAGCCTTCTTATTTTTCCTGGGCTGCCGGAGAAGTTGGTTTGTTCGCCCCACATCAGTTGGGCCGTGGTTATGAGTTAAAAAAGCAACTTATTGCCGCCGCAATTCAGGGTATTAACGCCCTTCACGCTGCCAATCCCAAAGCACGTTTAGTTAATGCCGATCCGCTTTGTCATGTCATTGCGTCCACAACTGAGGCACAGGACGAAGTAGATTATTTCAACTCGCAAGTCGTCTTTCAAAGCTGGGATATGCTGAGCGGTCAGTTATTGCCCGAACTCGGTGGCAGCCCGAAGCATCTGGATATAGTCGGCATAAATTATTACTGGACGAATCAATGGGAAAGCGGTCAGGCAAGCAATTCGTTAGACCGCTTCGATCCACGCCGCGCTTCGCTCAGCAAATTGATTCGCACCGTGTGGGAACGCTATCAGGCAGAAATTGTCATTAGCGAAACCGGCGAGCTGGAGTATCGGCGCGCAGGATGGATGCACGAACTGGCAATTGAGGCTACTCACGTATTGAATGAGGGAATCCCCTTGCGCGGCATTTGCCTGTATCCCATTCTTGGCATGCCGGAATGGCACACGCCGCACAAATGGACGCAAATGGGTTTATGGGAGTTGGATATAACCAGCGAACGACTGGAACGCGTGTTACATCAACCTATGATGGAAGCCTTGCGGCGTGTGCAATATCTGGAAAAGTATGCTGAGCCCACGAACTTGCATTCCCCGCCACAAGCTTATAAAAGTGCCGCGACCGATAGAGGCATTTCCTACTAATACTCCTGCCTGCTAACGATCACGACACTGCTTGTTTTTATTACACCTTCATTACACCATTGCCAACTATACAATCTTTTCCCGATTCCAATGACGGTGTTGCGCAATTGCTGTAATAAAAGCATTTGCCAACTTGCCTGACTGTGCATCACGGCTGGTGACCACTCCATCCAGGGCTACTCCGTCTTCAGGTTTGGCGTCACCTGCCTTCGGTGGTAGAGAGGCTGTCAGCAAATTTATTCCCGCCCCCTGCGCCGCGATGGCTTTACAATGTTGCCAGGCTTCCTTCACGAAAACAGGCGCTTCATCCTCATCCAACAATCGCTGCACGCCTTGCTCGCCACCCGGCAAATAAACCGCATCAAAAAGCACTGAGGCAGCCGTTAACAGGCTATGATCAACTTTGACTTCGGTGCCTTTGGCTCCTTTGATAAAGCCAAGCCGCGGAGCCACAATTTGCGCCATCGCGCCAGCACTCGAAAGCGCTTTTTGCATGCCGACAAGAGCGGCGTCATCAAACCCATCTGCCGCCAGGATCGCGATTTTACGTGTCTTGATGCTGTCTTTTTTGGTGTTCGCCATACTCAGCGCAGGCGAGTTGCCAACAGGTTGGGTAATCGGTTTAGGCTGAAAACGTCGGGCATCGCCATCCGCTGGAACACTGTGATTAAGCGGGCTGTCCAGTTTGGTTGGCACCTTCATTCCTAACCCTTCTGCCACCCGCGCAGCTAAGGTTTTATCTACATAATTCAGTAAGCCAACCACTCGTTCGCGGATAGCGGGCACTTCCAACTTGCCTAACTCAAAGCGCAGCGCCTTAACGATATGATTTTTTTCCGGTGCCGATTGGCTGTTATAAAACAATGCCGCCTGACTGAAATGATCAAAAAAGCTTTCGCTGCGTCCTCGCACTTTATGCGCATCAATTTTTTCAGCATAGCTACTAAATCCTCCCATTTCGCGGCCAGCTTGAAAGGGGCAACCACTGGCAAGACGATTCGGGCTATAACTGGTTTGCCCCCGATTGATGGTTTGACGCATGTGACCATCGCGTTGATTGTTATGTATCGGCGCAACCGGGCGATTGATTGGAATTTCGTGAAAATTTGGCCCACCCAGTCGGCTTAATTGCGTGTCAGTATAAGAAAACAGGCGTCCCTGTAGCAACGGATCATTCGTGAAATCAATGCCAGGAACAATGTGGCCGGGATGAAACGCGACCTGCTCGGTTTCGGCAAAAAAATTGTCAGGATTACGATCCAGCGTTAATTTGCCAATGCGCTGTACAGGAACGAGTTCTTCGGGAATCAATTTCGTCGGGTCTAATAAATCAAAATCGAACTTATGCTCGTCCGCTTCTTCGACAATTTGCACGCCCAATTCCCATTCTGGGTAATTGCCGGTTTCGATAGCTTCCCACAAATCACGGCGATGAAAATCGGCATCTTTGCCGGAAATTTTTTGGGCTTCATCCCACATGACAGAATGCATTCCGAGCAGCGGTTTCCAGTGGAATTTAACGAAGCACGCTCGGCCTTTGACGTTAATGAGACGAAACGTATGGATGCCAAAGCCTTCCATCATGCGCAGGCTGCGCGGAATGGCCCGATCCGACATCGCCCACATAATCATGTGCATAGATTCCGGCATCACCGAAATGAAATCCCAGAATGTATCGTGCGCTGAACCCGCCTGCGGAATCTCATTATGCGGCTCCGGTTTGACGGCATGAACCAGATCGGGAAACTTAACGGCATCCTGAATAAAGAACACGGGAATGTTATTGCCGACCAAATCAAAGTTTCCCTCTGAGGTATAAAATTTAACTGCAAACCCGCGCACATCACGCGCTAAATCGGTTGAGCCGCGTGAACCGGCAACGGTGGAAAAGCGCACGAAGACGGGCGTTTTCACCGATGGGTCTTGCAGAAAAGCGGCGCGCGTTATTTTCGCCTGCGATTCATAAACCTGAAAGTAACCGTGCGCTGCCGAGCCGCGCGCGTGGACGATGCGTTCAGGAATTCGTTCGTGATCAAAATGCGTGATCTTCTCACGCAAAATAAAATCCTCCAGCAAGGAAGGGCCGCGCTCTCCTGCCTTGAGTGAATTTTGATCATCACTAATACGCAAGCCTTGATTCGTTGTTAGATATTGTTCTGTATCCTCCACCGTGTACTGCGCTAAATTATTTATCTTCTGATTACTGTTACGTTGTTGCTTCTTATTTTCTTTCGCCATTTACTCTCTCCTTATTTTCCCTTTGCTATTGCCAGCGAATTGAGATTTTACAATTGCTGGTTTTATAAAATGTTTGAGCCAGCCTCAGGCTGCTCGTAATTACAAGCCATAGAGTCTACTGCGCCACTCAGCCGAAGCCGCTATTGGTCGAGTTGAGCGGTATTGTTATCGGCTCCAAAGCGTTCGATATAAGGCGCATAATTAATAATATTCAGCGCCTTTAAAAGTGGTGCCATTACTGCCACCTGATCATCAGTAATTCCATACCCTGCCAGGAATTCCTGCTTTTCATCAATAGAGATCATGCAGCGCTAATGATAGTTTCCAAGGCGGTGCAAGGTTCAACATACAGTGTTCCCAATCAATCAAAACAGTGATTTTGCCACCCCTGATCTACTAGCACATTTTTCAAGCGAATATCCCCATGATTGAGCATCGGTTTAGTACGTTGCCCGGCGGCTTTGACCAGAATTACGCCAGTAATTTGAACTTCAGAATAGCCGATCTGGCTTCCATTCATTGAGACAACCGAAATTGGTTTAGTAGAAATGCTATACCACTCACGACCAAAGGTTCGGATAATAGATAAAGGAAAGCGCAAGGTGTTGAGAATAACAGGCCGACCCAAATCATATAGTTCCTTGAGTGTTTGTTCGACTGGAGCTGGAATGCGGACTTTCCCCTGTATCTCTTGCACAACAGTTCTGTTTAAATCACTAATAATTCCTCCCTGCGCCATAAAAGCGGATTGTCGCAAAAACTGCTGCAATGAACCCTTATTCGTTTCAGCAAGACTCCGTTGGACTAGGTTGGCATCACTACATCTCTTTCCTCAGGCAAACAAAGAACGAAAATCTTTCAGATAGATTGCTGTCGCTTTTCGTAAAGCTCGCGATGCTCTTTTCTTTTTTGCAAATATTCTTCATCGGTACGCGCAAGTCGCCATTTTTCGCGAAAGATTTCCGCCGCTGCCGCTTTGCCTGGGTCATTTTGCCAGGGTAGAATCTCTGACTTATCCGCCGAGTATTTGCGCCCTCCTTTGTGGTTGGTGTAGCGCCGGGCACGCGTATAGCCCATCTGTAAAAACTTGCGTGCCATATCCATTCCAACAAAATCATTGGTTTTCTTATAGGCTAAAAAAAGACGATAAATTTTATCAGCAGAACGTTGAGCAATGGCGGGCGTTTTAAACCGCCAATAAGGTAAGATTTCGCTTTTATAAGGCTCAACTAACAGTACCCCTTGCTCGCCTCTACCAATACAATATTGTTCAGGGTGTTGCCGAAAATCAATAGACTGAAAATCAATCTTATAGTTAAATTCTTCCATCAAAGAATCTTATTTAGGATATAAAACAAAGTGCCGTTTTCAATATTTTACAAAAAAAGGAAACTATTAATTAATAGTTTCCTTTTTTTCACCTGACCGGCTTAGGTTTAGCGCGTAATGTTTTGCGCCTGATTCTTTGTCCACTCCTTCTCGAAGTAGGTTGCATCTTCCGGGGTACGAGGATTCACCCCCATCACAATACGACCATTACGAACATCATCTTCATATGCCTTTGCGCGATCTTCCGGGATGCCCCAACCAATCAAAGCACCAATCAATCCCCCTGTCAGTCCACCTGCGCCCATCCCTACCAAACCAGCCACCAGCGGCCCTGCCAATAGTAATCCCAAACCTGGAATGGCAACCGAAGTACCAATTGCCGCGATAGCTCCTAAAACCCCCACTGCGGTTCCACCAATCATTGCACCTGTCCCAGCTCCATCTGCGGCTTTACTACTTAATTCGGTATCTTCACTATCGCTTGAAAAGTATTTGTCCCGTGTGTCATTTGACATTAGCAAATTGACATCGTCCTGCTTATAACCGCGACTGGTCGCAGCGTTATAAGCCCGCTCAGCACTTTCTCGATCATTGAACGATCCAAATACATGGTTAGCCGCCTGCCGTGTATTTCCAGCCGCGTTTTCCATCTCGCCCCGGCGCTCCAAATCTCGATTCCCTGTTACCGCACCAACACCTTCTTTTACTGCACCTGTTACTCGTTGTCCCGTAGCCGAAGCCTCTTCCGCCAAATTACTATCGTAGTTTCTTTTGGTATCCGCCATAATGCTAATCCTCCGTAAATATAAAATTAACACGATTACACGCCTGTCAGGGAATTCCTGAAAGATTAACGCCAGACAGTGTAACTAAATAGTTCACTAAATCGTGCTTGTTAATAATACTGCAATTACCGTTCCTAATAAGCTTTCAACTACCTGCTAACTAAAGAGTGAGAGAAGTAAAGGAGTTGATGGAGATAAAGAAAATCTAAGCTGTAAGTTTTTTTTAATGACTTGTATGAATGAAAGACAGTGATTGAATATCATACATCACAAACTTATTATTAAAATATTGCCAGCCTGACGCAGATATGTTGTTCCTGATTTACCTGCACGCCTCTTATTTTTGTTTGTGATACCGCTGCCAGAGTACAAGGCTGAGCCCAATAAGCGCATTCAGAATCATTAGCAGGTTGGTTACAACAAAGACCCAGTTATGTACTAACCAGCTATAGATAGTAAAGCCTGTAGAAGCTGTTATCTGCCCAATAAATAACCACCTGGAAACCCCTTCACTAACGCCTTCCTGCCATTGCTTATAAACCTGTTTTCCTATCGTCAGCACCAGGATTACGGAACTGATCCAGCCCAAAACTTCTGTCATTCCACAACCCCTTCTATTCCGCCAAAATATCGGAGCTTAGCGAAGTAAGAGCATGCCTGATACTTACGGCACACAGGTTTTTGCATTGACTATGTTTGACTGCGTTCATGCATCAGCGTCGCGATACTTTTACCCGTTTCAATGGCTTGTTGTGCCACTTCGGCTGCACCCATGAATCCGAGTTGTTCATTGAGCCGCGCTGCTTGTCCCACGCTGCGCTCTGCATATTCACGACAACGATCAGGATGGGCACGAATGCCGCGAATACATTTTTCTTCAAAGCTTTCGACGGCGTTTTTCAATACTTCCAAAGATTCCAGCAGTGCATGGCGGAGGATTGGACATAAGCTCTGCACCGGATCTGGGAGCGCGCTTCACCATCTGGTTTCCAGCAACACAGCCGCACCAACAAGCCGCATAGCGCGCGCGCGAAAATGCGTTTGATCCTGGCCGCGCAAAAGGTTGGCGAAACCTATCAGGCGCGTAT
>JANMKB010000266.1:0-8755 GCA_031371805.1 Blastocatellia bacterium
CAAGGGGGCGGGAATCCGGCGGACTTTATTACGCCAGCGTTCATCACGCCCGATGGTACGAAAATAACTGTATCCCGCAAAGGCTTCGTCACCACCTAAGCCTGACAGTGCCACTTTTAATCCGGCCTGTGCGGTTGCTTCTGAAACGATGTAGGAATTGATGCCGTCTACGGATGGTTGATCCATTGCCTGCAAAATGCGCGGCAATTTTTTCAGTACATCGCTTTCGCGTACCAGTACGGGATGATGTTCGGTGCCATACTTTTCGGCTACGGCATTGGCGAATGCCTGTTCGCTGTATTCCTGTTCATCGAAACAAACCGAAAACGTTTTGATGCTGCCGTTGGTCGAATGGCGCATTAACGAAACGATGGCACTGGAATCAATGCCGCCACTGAGAAAGGCTCCGACCGGAACATCAGCAACCATTCGTAACCGGACAGATTCTTGTAGCAATTCGCGGACTTCGCCAACCAGCGTTTCTTCGTCTTTGGCCTGACGCGTATTACACGTTGCAGTAATGTCCCAATACGCCCCAGTTTTGATTTCACCGTTTTCAAAGCGCAACCAATGCCCTGGCAACAGGGCATGCACATTTTCAATGATCGTTAACGGTTGCTGGACAGAACCGTATGCCAGATAGCTTTTCAGCGCCGGGCGCGAAATGTTACGCGGCACTAACCCTGTCTGTAACAGGGCGCGCACTTCGGAGGCAAAGACGAAGGTTTTACCGTCATAATAATAATAGACGGGTTTGATCCCCAGACGATCACGGATCAGGGTCAGACGGTTCCCAAAGCCCCAGCGCGAACATACCGCGCCAGTCCTGGACAGCGCCCAGACCTTTCACGCCAAAACCCTTGAGCAACACTTCAGTATCAGAATCCGAGTGAAACTGAATTTGTTGCTCTTCTAAAGCTGGCCTGATTTCCTTAAAATTAAAGACTTCACCGTTATAGGTAATCCAGTTCCCTGTTGCTTCGTCGCGCATGGGCTGATGCCCGGCGGGCGAAAGATCAAGGATAGATAATCTGCGATGCCCAAAGGCGACTGTCAAAGAGTCTGATTCAGAGGTAAGAAACTCAACACCTTCGTCATCCGGCCCACGATGCGCCATGGAACGTGTCCCACGGGCAAGCACATCCTGAACGACGGATTTGGGCAGGGCACTAACGATCCCAATGATTCCACACATTTATTATTGTCCCTGGTTGATTCGGGTAGTTTTCCGAGAGAGGGGTTCATTGTTTATTTTTGCCGCAGACAGATGCGGTCTATTTTATTTGTTTGTAGTCGTGCAACTGAAACAGTTGCACGCAGGATAGTTTTTGATAGTTTTTTAGTAATCGAAGACCCACTGAGCGTCAACACTCATCTGGTAGAGAATAATCATCGAACTGCTGAAACTCTTCATTTGACCTCAGAGACTCGCGGCTAAGCCTTCAATAATGATTACTGACCTTATGTAAGATAGACCTGGAAATAAGAAAGGTCAACCTTGCGCTTCTGAGGATGATAGTTGAACCTCGGAAGTTCAGGATTGACCTATGACTAACTGGTCTTTGGCCTTTGGCTTTGGGACTTTGGTTAGTGTTTATGCTTTGCCGTCGGCGGCTTTTGCCTGCGGCTGGCGCGGTTTGCGGGCGAAGCGACGACCGAGGTCATCGGCTACCCCTTCCAGTGCATTCCCTGCCGGACTGTTTTTCGTATAGGAATAAACCGTCAGGGCCGCCATATACGCTTCGCTGCCGACCTGCATATAGGTGTCTTCGATCAAATCCTGTAATTGATTGGCAATCATCAGAATTGGTTGCAACACTTGCATTAATTCAACATCTTTGCGCATCTCGTCCACGCTAAAGGCACGCGGCAGGATGTCAGGATGCTGGTTGGCTACCTCAAAAGCCCGGCTGACAAAAGCACTGCTTTTATCACCCATTTTGGTCATGGCACGCCGTTCATCGGCGGTCAGGTCAATTAAAAACGGCATTTTTTGCTTGATTGTGTTGAATGCAGCAAGAATGTCTTCTCTATCACTCGCCGATAAAGTAGCGCTGATTTGATTTTCAGGCATGATATGTCTCCTTAGAATTTGTCCGAGTTGGACGAATAAAGGGCTTGGTTAGGGGGCATGGCTAGCTGCAAGCAAGCTAACACACATTTTAATTTATCAAAACAAAAACTTTGCCCTACCAAAGACATATAGTAAGGAACGTGTAAAAAATAAATTAGAACACCTTGCGGCTTCATCAATTGCCACTAGCTTTAGCTAGTGGAAGACTGGCTCTTGAGCCTCGGCTTTAGCCCAAGTAAAGAGGAAGAATTCCTCTTCCGAACCGCTTTAGCTAAAGCGATTCGGAAGGAAGACTCTTCAGATCGTTCGGCTCAAGCCGGGTTATTTTTTCAAGCTGCCCACTAGCTAAAGCTAGTGGCAATTGATCCTGTTACAACTTAATTTTTACACGCTCCTTAGCTGATTAACCTGATCACATCCAGAGTTGCACCCTAAGCTCTTATCTGGTCGTCCTTTCAGGACTCAATTCGGAAGATCATTTTCCTGGTTGCTATAGCAGGAATTATTCGGCAATGGATAGTTGTCCGTTCAAATCATCCAATGACGGGCAAATCACGGCTTGACGTTGTAGTGCGCGCAATTGGTCAGGATCAGATTGGTGATTGACGAATTCGCGCAAGTGATCGGGAACCGTACCGAAGCGCAGTTTGCAGGCGAATCTAATTGGTTTCAAATCAAACACTGGACAGCCATTAGGCCGCTTTGTCTTGCAATTCAGTGGGATGGAACCAAAGATATTCCCGGATTTGCAAATTCATCCGATCAATTTCTGCTAAATAGCCGCCAGCCGATTTCCGATAATTCCAGGGATTTGATTCTACTTCGCGGAGTTTTTCCACCTGTTGTTGAAATCGCTGAATCCGGTCCCGGGTGGCGACTAATTGCTGGTCGTTCTTAATCATGACCTATTACCTCCAGAATCCCACGACGCGAATTTTCGCGCGTGTGCTGCCAATCTTCCAAAGCGACTTGTTCTCCCCCCAATGCCGCCACCCGTCTGATCCAAAACACACTAGCCCCTTCCAGACTTTGTGCAGCAGAATGATCAAAAATCACAGCCGTATCTCCCTGCATCTGATTCCATTCAAACGTATTTTCCATCAACATGAAAATGTCTACATCATTCGGCTCTGGTTTGGCGGTTACAAATGATCCAAACACAATAAACCGGGCGACTTGTCCCGTGCTTTGAGCCAAATGATAAACGCGCTCCAAGCGACGGGCTAGAGCTTGTCGTTGCGGCGTACTTGTACCAAATTGTTGTAAAATTTCAGACAAACTTGCTTGATAGATGCCAACGGGCAAATCACCATTGCTCTCAAATGGGGGCCACTCGTTCATTGTCTACGCTCTTCAGTAAGGCCCTCAAACATCCTTAATCGCTGCCGATGGGATTAGTGAAGAAAATCATACTTGTTCCATATAAAAAAGTTTTTCTTACTTCGTGTTCTTCGTGATTAATCCCCTTCGTGGTTCATTCTTTCCGCGACAATTTTTCTGACCAGCATTATTCAGCCATCGAAAGTTGTCCGTTTAAATCATCCAATGACGGGCAAATCACGGCTTGACGTTGCAGGGCGCGCAATTGGTCAGGATCAGATTGGCGATTGACGAATTCGCGCAAGTGATCAGGGACAGTACCGAAGCGCAGTTCGATAATTTCGCAGATAGTGGCACGGAGCAGTTCGATTTGACCTTCTAGTTTACCTTCTAGTTTACCTTCTAGCTTGCCTTCTAGCTTGCCTTCCAGCTTGCCTTCTAATTTGCCTTCCAGTTTGGCGTCTTCCCTATCCATCCGTTCCCAACTGGTTACGTATCTTTTTTTCATTTCCGGGTCCTCGCTTTCTAATACTTGTCTGACCTCACGCTCTTCTTCGCCAGATAATGTTAACACCCAATCTATAAATCGTAAAAGTTGATTGATCTGCTTTTTGGGATAACCACGGGCGAACGACATTCGCAACAACTGGATTTTGGCCAGTTTTCGCGGCTCTGAAGTTTCGCTCGTTTCTTGCGCACGCAGATGCGCAAGTATAACCAAAGCAAATGGATTCGGATGCTGCTCTAATTCGCTGATTCGCTCCCGATAATCCAGCAGCTTCACAATCGGAAAGTCCAACCGATGCCGACATCCAAAAGCTTCGCGCTCATAATGGTCGGGTCTCCAATGCTGATTGTTGTCGCTTAAAATTGCCAGGCTCACTAACTGCTTACGGTGATGATCAAAGATGCGATAATGATAAATCATCATCCGCTCGGCAAAGCCCTTGTCGCGCTGGCCCTGCACTTCGATATGCAACAACAACCAGAGTTCCTCTCCACCCAATAATTTTACTTTTGCCAGCTTGTCAACCGTATGGCGTCCACTTTCGGCGTCAGGCGTCAGCTTCTGCAACTCTTTGTCAAGGAACGTATAGCCATAACTCCAATCTATGGCGGCATGAAGCAGAGGAAAGAAAAATGCCAGACACGGTTCAAAAAGCTGACCGATGATTTCTTTCCACGGGCTGTCATAATCAGCCTGAGGCTTACGAGGCATAAAGAAATTAAAAGGTAAAAGGCCTTCGGCAAATCAAATGGCAAATATCAAATATGTCAGGGAACACGCATGTGAGTCAGGGCGTAATCACCTCTTACTCACATGCGTGTTTCTGCCATTTAGAGTTGCGGTTACCGCGTGAATTTGGCCTTCGGTTAATTCAGGAAAAATCGGTAAGGCGAGAACTGCTTGCGCAGCAGATTCTGATTCAGGGAAATCGCCTGCCTTATATCCTAAATTGGCGAAACATTCCTGCAAGTGTAACGGCAGGGGGTAATAAATCTCGGAGCCGATTCCGGCAGATTTGAGATTTGCCACAAGCGCGTCACGATTAGCAGTTCGGATCACGAATTGGTTGTAGATATGGCGACGATGGGGAAGTAGTGCAGGCGAGACGCCTGCACTACCCCGGTATAAATCAGCGTTGCGTTGCCTTGCAGCTGTCCATTCATCCAAATGTTTCAATTTCACGCGCAAGGCTGCGGCCTGAATTGCATCCAGCCGAAAATTGCCGCCCAATTCCTGATGATAATAACGAACAGTTGAGCCGTGATTGCGCAGTGTTTTCGCACGCGTCGCCAGCGTTGCATCATTGGTGACCAGCATTCCCGCATCACCGATGCCACCCAGGTTTTTGGATGGATAAAAACTGAAGCTGCCAAAATGTCCTATTGATCCGGCGCGACGCCCTTTATATTCGGCTCCGATGGCCTGGGCGGCGTCTTCGATCACAAATAAATTATGCCGCCTGGCAATCTCCATTATTGCGTCCATTTCTGCCATTTGTCCGTATAAATGGACGGGCATAATCGCTTTGGTGCGCGGTGTAATGGCGGCTTCGATTTTGGTCGGGTCAAGGTTGTAACTATCAGGTTCGATGTCTACAAAAACAGGCCTGGCCCCAAGTCGGGCAATGGTGCTGGCGGTGGCGAAAAAGCTAAATGGAGTCGTAATAACTTCATCGCCAGGACCAATGTCGAGCGCGAGCAACGCTACGATTAAGGCGTCCGTACCGGAAGAAATACCAATGCCAAATTGGCATTGAGAGTAGGCAGCAATTTCGTTTTCAAGCGCTTCAACTTCGGGGCCTAGAATGTAAACACCTGAATCCACTACACGGTTGATGGCGGCCTTTAATTCGTCGGCGATGGCGGCGTGTTGCGCTTTGAGGTCGAGGAGAGGAACAAGGGTGATTTCAGAGGGAGAAGGTGTTGCGGATCGTGACATAGAGTTATGTGATTTGAAATTAGAGATATGAGATTCTAAAAACGATCCAAAGCCGCGAATTACGCGAATTGGTACGAAGTTCTTTTCCTGGAAAACGACGACATTGTTATTAACCATAGACACGCACGCGGGGGGAGAACCCGGAGAGTTTTTGACAGGATTTACAGGATGTACGAGATGGCTTTTGATTTATCCTGTTCATCTTGTACATCCTAACCTAAGGAGCAAAAACGAAATCACTTCACCACAAAGATCACCAAGAACACGAAGGGAGGAAAAAGTAGAGTAGGCTTTCTCCAGCTGTTCTTTTTTCTTCGCGGTTAGTAAAGTTATTTCGTCTTCAATCCTAAGTTCCTCTATATCCTGCTCTCCCAGACGCATGTGTCTGTGGTTGCTGTCTGCTTATTTTGGAGCCATTCCTTACTCGTATTTTTACCTCTTACTATTTCCAAATTGTCTGTACATTGGAGGCTTGAATCTTGTGGTCTGCGGTTACGAGTGGCAGATTCAAATATAACGCAGTCGCAGCAATGATGCGGTCTGGCATCTCAGGAACAATGGTGCGAGGAATCAACGCAACGGTATCTGCCACTATTCGGTCAATTTCGTACAGCCGATAAGCCGTAGTCAGATCATCCAACGCATCCCGCAACAACGTCAGCACATCAGGTGCAATTTTGCCTTTTTCCGTTAAGTAAACAAGTTCAATTAAGGTCATTGAGGAAACATAAATAATAGCATTCGCTTCCGCCGCAACCAATGCGGCTTTAGCTTTCACAGAAAGCATGTGCGGTTCCGTCAATGCCCAAACAGCAATATGGGTATCAATCACCAAATCCGGCATTATTGCCTTTCCTCTTCCATATATTCGCCCCACATCTCACGCCGTGCCTCTTTCAGGTCTTCAGCCGTGAAATGCGTGTTGAGATGTGATAACGCTCCCAGCAATGAACGACGCGGGGGTTTCGGCTTATCTTTCTGAGCCAGGAATTCGATAAAATCCACCACTTCCCGTTTTTTCATGTCTGGTAAAGCTCGCCATTTCCCCCAAATCTCTTCTTCTGCGACTGCCATAGTGAAAGTTCCTTTGTGTAAATTGTTGCGCACCATTTTATCGTAGATTGTTTTGCAAGGGGAGAATTTCAAAGCGAAGATTTCCCCTGTTCTTTTCTCTATTCTTTTTTTGTTCCATATCGTCTCAGGTTTATTTGACTCTTTCTACTTGAGAGTCATTTATTTTGCGATACACGTGACCCTGTGAATCGGTGAACGTATCGGATTCGGTGAAATCCATCACATCACCATAAGCGCTCATCCAATCGACAATTTTAGCGGGAACTCCGGCAACCATGGCGTAGGCGGGAACGTCTTTGGTGACGACTGCTCCGGCGGCTATGAAGGCGCATTCATGCACAATCGTAGCGTTGGCGCCAATGCTGGCTCCGCGTTTGACTAATGTTTGGGTGTAATCATTGCTGGTATTGCGTGGGAATTCACAGCGCGGCGTTTTGACGTTCGTGAAAACCATGCCTGGGCCCACAGAAAACATAATCTTCAAGAATCACGCCTTCATAAACAGAAACATTGTTTTGGATTTTACAAAAGTTACCAATTTTGACGTGAGGAGAAACGACTACGTTCTGCCTCAGATTGCATTTTTGCCCAATCTCAGAATTCGCCATAATGTGGCTGAAATGCCAGATTTTATTCGGTTTTTCTGGTTTATCATTTTCAGGATACCACTAATTTCACGAATCTCAAGAAAATCGCAGATATTCCAAAATATCAACAGGAGATAGTGAGGGGTACTCTTCAAGTACCTCTTCAATAGAATCCCCCGCACTCAGGAAATCTAAAACTGTATGGACAGTGATCCGAGTACCTTTAATAATTGGCTGTCCATTACAAATATCAGGGTCAACAATAAGACGAAATAAAGACAGTTCTCCGCTGATTTTTAAGCCTTAAAGGAAACCTCATGCCGAGGCAGCAACAGGATCAGCGAAACGCTGACCAATTTTAAAGAGCTGGTAAAATTAATTCCGAAGCTGGTGGAAAACTTTTAAGGCTTTTTGCCTTCCTCACCTTCGGATGATTCGTCACGGTAGTAGTAGCGGCTATAATATGTCGAGTAATAATAATAATCATGGGGCTGGAGCTTGATATGATTAATCACGGCTCCCAGAATTTTTGCGCCCACTGTTTGCAGATGGGTCTTGGTTCGATTGGCGACTTCGCGTGAAGTGTATCCGGCCTTGACGACGATAATGACTCCCTCAACCATCGCCGATAAGATCAAACTATCGGCAAAAGATGCCACCGGCGGTGAATCAAGAATGACGTATTCAAAGCTGTTCTGGAGCAATTCCACGGTCTGCTTCATGCGCACCGAGCCTAACAACTCAGCCGGATTCGGTGGCAATGGCCCAACCGGTAACACGAATAAATTCGGCATGGCGGGTTGCACCAGCGCTGCCAGTTCACCCGTCCCGGACAGATAATTGCTTAGGCCACGCGTATTTTTGACGCCGAAAACCTTATGTAAGCGGGGCCGCCGCAAATCGCAATCAACAATCAACACCGAGGCACCTGTGTGCGAGAGCGAAATTGCCAGATTGGTGCTGGTCGTGGTCTTGCCTTCGGCGGGCTGACTGCTGGTCACCAGAATAGTGCGCGGCGCATGCGAGGCCGAAGACAACAAAACTGCGGTGCGTAACTGACGATAACTTTCGGCAATTGAGGAGGTATTGTCTATCTCAATTAACGACATCGGACTGCTTTTACTTACGGTTACTCCGTTGATGTCACCACTATGCAACTGCTTCTTAATCAATGAATCGCCCATGACCCTTTGGCGTTCTTTTCCCTCCATCGGGAAAACCGGGATGACACCTAAGACCGGCAATTGCATGTAA
>JANMKB010000618.1:0-1896 GCA_031371805.1 Blastocatellia bacterium
CGCATTTGATTACCCTTCATTTGGATCATCCCGAAATCCTGCGAGCGGTGACGACTGCGCCCATCAGAGGCCAGTTCGTTGTAAGAACGACCGAGGACAGGATCAAAAACTCCCACATCAAATTCTGCGCGTGGCCCCGTATTTACTGCGCCAAACACGCGTCCATAAACTTTCAGCACTTGCCAGGGCTGCAAGTTTTCCTGGCTGATTTGGTCAGGAAAACGCTTTGGATCGGCGGCGGCTTTGATCGCTTCCGGGGTGAGCATTCCCGCGACCTGATGTTGTCCGTGCCCATCATTAGGAGTGCCGGAAAAACCGCTGACCACGACCAGCGGGCGCATCATCCGAATCACGCGCACCATATCGCCGAGCAATTCTTCCCGATTCCATTTTTGTAATGTTTCTTGGGGCGAGCGCGTGAAGCCAAAATCAAAAGCACGGGAAAAATATTGTTCTGCGCCATCAAGCTTACGCGCCGCCAATAATTCTTCGGTACGAATCACGCCCAGCGCGTCGCCTAATTCCGGCCCGATGCCATTCTGTCCGCCTTCGCCGCGATTGAGCGCCAGATACGCAGTTCGTACACCCTGCCCGCGCGAAAGGTAAGCCAGCATTTCAGTACTTTCATCATCGGGATGCGCGGCGGTGTGTAAGAGGCTGGCAATGGTCTGCAAACGTCGCAACGCCAAAGCCAAACCACTTGCGCCACGATCTTCAGGGGCTGGGCGCGTGTCCGCAAAATTGGGACTGGTGATTTGAAAAGTGAGGGCGAGAATCAGGGCGAAGCAAAACGTCTTCTTCATTATTTTTCCTTTGTTCAGTATATAAAAAATAGACCACGAATTTACCAGATAAAAGATTTTCTCAGTTTGAGAAATCGTAGTATCCGCAAAATTCGTGGTCTATTCAATGCCTGTACAAATTAACGTTGCTGGTTTGATGTTTTAGCCTAAATTTTCTTTCAGCACTTGTGCCATTTCTTCTGCCTGGTTGCGAATTGTCGCAGCGTCCTGGCCTTCGATCATGACGCGGGCCAGATTTTCTGTGCCGGAATAACGCACGAGCAGGCGTCCATTGCCTTCAAGTTCGGCGCTGAGTTTATCCATCAATTCTTTGACTGGCGCGACGGAATTAAGCGGCGGTTTGCTGCCAACTTTGATGTTGATAATGATTTGCGGATAGCGCGTAAAACCGTTCGCTAATTCGCCGAGGCTTTTGCCTGAATCTTTCATTACACGCAAGACTTCGAGGGCGGTAATCATTCCATCACCGGCCAATGAAATATTCGGAAAGATGACGTGGCCTGATTGCTCGCCGCCGATGCTGCCACCGTTTTTCAGCAAATCGTCGAGTACATTTTTGTCGCCAACATTGGTTCGCGCCATCGTAATGCCGCGTTTTTTTAAGCCCAGTTCAAGCCCCAGATTGCTCATGACAGTTGCGACTACGCGATTGGCGGCAAGCTGATTTTTGGCATGCAAATATTCGGCAATTACGAATAGCACCTGATCGCCGTCCACCAGATTTCCCGCCGCATCAACAAACAAAGAACGATCCGCATCACCATCAAAAGCGATGCCCAAATCGGCTTTGGTTGCGACGACTGTGGCTTGCAATTGTTCCGTGTGCAACGCTCCGCAATCGAGATTGATGTTGCGTCCATTGGGAGCTTCGTTAATGGTCAGCACCGTTGCGCCGAGTTCTGCGAATAAATCCGGGGCCAGCAAATATGACGCGCCGTTGGCACAATCCAGGACAATTTGCAGTCCTTTTAAATCGAGCTTGCTACCGATTTCATCGCGCAAAAACCCAAAGTATTTTGCCTGTAATTCTGCTTCGTGTTTTTCATCGCGCACAAAATCATCTTTGCTGATCGGCGGAAACTCTGTCGCTGCC
>JANMKB010000620.1:0-14174 GCA_031371805.1 Blastocatellia bacterium
GCCGGGAGCATTCCACATTTTACGAAATGCGCCAAGCACTTCACCGGGATACGGCATCGCTTTGATCGGGTTGAAAAACCAGAGCAGCAGGAAAATGACAACCCAGATGATCATGATATGTGAGCGGGCAAAGGCTCCGACCGAACCGTACACACGCACCATTTCGCGGAAGGGGTAGCCGGATTCGCCGGATGATGAGTTGGTTGAAGTTTTTGCAGCAGTTTCCATACAGGTCAGTACCACCTGCGGTAGTGGGTGGTAGGCATTGTTAAGTGTGACCCACCCGCTACCGCAGGGGGTACTGACTTATCGCAACACAATCACCACTCGGCGATTGGCGGCTTTCTCCTTATCGTCCTTATTCCCATTGCCAGGTAAGGGGCGATAGGAACCGTAACCTTCGACATTTTCCAGCCGCTTCTCGTTGATATTGATTGCTGATGGATCAGAAGCCTTGAGCCATTGCCAAACGGCTTGGGCACGTTCTTTTGAGAGCTTCAAATTCGTTCCATCATCGCCGACATTATCCGTGTGACCTTCGACCACAACTTTTGTATCGTTGGCGCGAATCAGCAGGCTGCGAATTTCCTGTAATTGTGCGACTTCAGACGGCTTGATTTTCGCTGAGCTGCTGTCGAACGAAATTTGATAATTCGCCTTCACAACTGTGCCCTGATTTTGGCCACCTTCAAACGCCGCCTGATAAACCTGCCCGGAGCTTTTTTCATCTGTGATTTCTTTGATGAAACTGAGATCAACTACCTGACTGACAGGTGTAATCGTCGGCAAGCGATCCGGTAAAATCTTTTGTAAGCGTTTGCCATGATCGGTGTACGTGATTCCAAAAATGCTGCGTTCAAATGGTTCCTTACCGTCGAGTCCGAACAAGTGGCGAACTTCAGCAATGTTGTTGACACGTGAACCGCCGAGTGGGACTCCGTTTTCAACCTGTCCTTTGAAATATGTATTCCAGAAGCTCGGCCCCATTCCTTCCATATTGAAGACCAGTGAATTCAGGGCTGAAACGCGATTCGCAAAATAGTTCGGATCACTTTGAATCTTCTCGTTTGATCGTGCCACGCAGCGCAACAAAGTCTTCACATAATCACGATGTTTGTTCAGCCAGTCTTCGTTGCCGAATAAAATGTGCGGCATCATGTAGCTATATTCTTTGGTCGAAACGATCTTCTGAACTTTTTCAGATTTATTTTTGTAATTCACCGACGCACGAGCTTTGACCGCCATAACATCGCCCGGCGTCCACGTCGCTACGGCGTCAATTTGATGTTCGTCGTTTTTACCCGTAGCGCGATTGCGCAGCGAGACTTTGGCATTCTGCGCAAATTTTTGTGCGGCTTCGATGTGGTCGGTCGCGTTGACGAAATTGATCGCTTCGGGATCGTACACCTGTTCGTCAGGATTGACGGGAATTTGATTGTCCGCTGCCCAGTTGACGGTGACGTTCCAGTCGCAGTAGGGAACTGCAGTCACGACGACGGAACCGCGTGCGAGTTGTGGGTCTTTCTTCCACGATTCCGGCCCCATCAAACAATCTTCGCCGAACGAATATCCGCTTGACCATATGACTTTGGCTTTGTTGCCGCGCAATAATTTATTGGCTCCGGCA
This sequence comes from Blastocatellia bacterium, assembly GCA_031371805.1. Classification (GTDB taxonomy): domain Bacteria; phylum Acidobacteriota; class Blastocatellia; order RBC074; family RBC074; genus JAFDVL01. The sequence continues at coordinate 1,628 of JANMKB010000620.1, forward strand.
ATGTCAACGGCGGCTTGATCTCCGGTAGTGGTAACAAGCTGCATCGCGCCTGTTGACAGGGCTTCGACCTGTTTTGACGTATCGTTTTCAATAACGATTTTTGTATTGGTGATTCCGGCCTGGCACAAGCAGGCGCTCGGATAATCGCCGGATTTTCCGGGGCCGCCAACCGCGTCAATGATTCCCGATTCGGTTTGCCACGTCCACAGGCCGATCACTACGTCAGGATTATCCGAAGTTTTTTCGGGAGCTTTGACAGCAGAGGCAGGCAAATTGGCGAGCGAAATATTTTCCAGCTTTTCGCGGCTGTCCAGAATGATGGAACCTTTGCTGCCGGTGTCTGGATTAAATTTGGCCTTGAGTGAATTGAGGAACCCAAGTTGATTTAAGCCAGCATAAACTAATCCTGCCATCACTAATAAAACCAGGATTACACCACCGGGGCGAAGCTCTAAACGACCGATTTTCATAGTTCTTTCTCCTTAACGAAATGGCGTATCGACCTCTTGTGTTACGCCAGCCTGAAATGTTTTTCGATGTTATATTCAAGCGGAATTCTTACATTAGTTTTGATGAATTTCGTCAACACTGAAGGTTCATCGTTCGTAGACGAGCGAAGTATACCGCCAAGCGAAGCATACTGCTATGCTGGGGGCGATTTCAATAGCTGGTGGATCAGGTCTTTGGTCTTTGGTCTTCGCCCTACTTCACAAAAGATTTAACTGCAGCGGCAGTGACGCCAGAGCTAAGCTGTCGGATAAGTGAATATTTGCCAGACCCTGCCAAAGGCCAAAGCGCAAAGACCTCAGCAGTTATACATTTTTTTTGCCACCACATTTTTTGTCACATAATTCTGATAATTGAGTTATGATTAAGATTACTTGAACCAGTCAGGCGCACCCGCCGATTAGCTCAACGCCCCAGCAAAACTCAACCCAAACACGTCAGAGTCGTCAATGTCTCCCGTTCCTTTTCAATCGCAGCAGAGATTTTTAAGCGAGTGATTTGCATTCACTGGAGTTGTAATATTATGAAGAAAAATCCTCAATCCTCATTTGTCCTGGTTGTCCTCATCTTTAGTTTTATCTTTTTCGTGGTTTGTGATTCGACCAAAACATTTGCGCAGGCGAATCAGCATTCCTTACAAGTCTCTTCTTTTCTGACTTCTGCCGATGCGCAAAATGAGGTCAACCGCCTGAAGTCAAAAAAGCTGGATTCGTACTGGGTCAAAGCTGAAATTCCAGGCATGGGGACGCGTTATCGCGTAAAAATCGGCCATTTTGCGAATGAAGATGCCGCCACACTGGGAGCCGCGCAAGCCTGCGGCGTCAGGGCGATTTCTCAATATCTGGTGACAGTCGGCGACCGTGTACCGGCGGGTGTGCCAGCTAAATCCTGCGCAAGTGCGCTGAGTTTCGCGGCTCGTGAAAAAGGGGTACAAAAAAACTCTGATCAAATTGCCGTGGAAAAACCCATGCCGTCGCCAAAAGCTGCACTGCCTGCCAACGCAAAGCCTGTCGTTGAGTCAGAACCGATGGCAAAACCACAGGTTGCTAAAGAAAATGTAAAACCACGAGTGAATCAAACTCCTGTCCAGGCTTCGATTGGGGTGACTCAGCCAGTGATCAAAGTAAAAACTGGCATTGCTAAAATTCCCGCGCTGGGAAAATCGCTGCTGCCTGCGACAAAGGTTGAAAATAAAGGCGCGACAACGAATGCGGCTGCGACTAAAATTCCTGCTCCTGCTGCCCCGGTCTTTGTGCCTTCTGTCAAGCCGGGAGACATTGTGAACAGTGCTTATCAGTATGCCGTCACCAAAGCCGGGGGGACGCGAGGAGTAATTAATAAAAATTCCGGGCCTGAATTAAAAGCTGCGCCGCTGAATTCGGAAGTGGCGATTGCCAATCCAAAATGGAAACTCAGCAATCCGACTTCTACCAGCGATAAGAACTTACGCGCTGTCTATTTCGTAGATGCATGGACAGGTTGGGCGGCGGGTGATGGCGGCACGGTTTATCAAACGGTGGATGGCGGAAAAGAATGGTCGCAAATCAAAAGCGCGGCGGTGACGGGCAAGGTCGTAGACGTGAATAAAATTTATTTTGTAAATGAAAATAAAGGCTGGATGCTGGCTGAATCACGCGACAAAAAAAATGAAGAGGCGCAAACAGTCTTGCTCTCGACAGACGACGGCGGTCAGATTTGGCAGCATATTTCCATTCCCAACATCAGAAGCTTTCACTTTATTGACGCGAAAAATGGCTGGGCAGTGGGGAAAAATACGACGATGCTCAAAACCACCGATGGCGGACTGCGCTGGCGACAAGTGGAAAACTTGCAACGACTGGTTGGCTTGCCCGTGGAATCGGCGGCGTCAAATTTTGGGTTTAGCGATGTTTATTTTTTGAATAAAGAAATCGGCTGGGCCGTTGGTAATTTTTATAGTCAGGTCACGACCAATATTGGCGGGCTGTTTATGACGAGTGATGGTGGCGATAGCTGGCAAAGAATCCCGATGTCAATTCAACGAAAAACGAATTCGACTCGCTTTACGCAGGGAAAACTTCATTCCGTCCGTTTTACAAATGTGAGTGATGGCGTCATTACCGGCGAAATGGAAGATGGGAGCGATCATTTTTTCTTTACCTTGAAAACGCACGATGGCGGCGAGACGTGGGAGCAGGCGCGGGTTCCGACGAATGCCGCTCATAGCACGCAATTTGTAGATGCGACGCGTGGCTGGTCCGCGACTTCCACACCACAAAATGACTCGTCTGCAACCAAAGTTTACGATACAATTCTGACGCGCACTGATAACGGCGGAAAATCCTGGGAAACTGATTTTGTCGCGCACGGCAAACAGATTCGCAGCATGTTTTTTATTTCGCCGACACGAGGTTGGGCCGTCGGTGATCGCGGGATGATCCTGCGCTACGACGCTCAATAAAGTTTCGGTCGGGTGTTCAATTGAGAAATTGAACGCCCAATGTTCAGCCCCAAAACTATGTCAAAATTTTTTCCAGCCCTAATCATCTTTTCCTTAGTTTTCCCATCTTTTCCGACAGCTTTTGCACAAACTTCGACAACCGCTCAACCGCAGGCAAAAGTCGCAACGGTAGAAAAAAATCCGTTCATCGCCATCGAAGATTTGTTGCCTGCCGACACCATCGCTTTTGCCGTGACGACTAATTTATCCGGCTTGCTGAGCGGCTATCGCAATCTTGCGGCATTCAAACTAATGCGTGCGAGCTTGTCAAAAAATGATCAGAGTGATCCGCTCGCCGAGGCTGATTTATTTTTGAGCGCCGGATTGAAGGACAGTAAAGTTCTGGATAATTCGAGAGTTGCAATTGCCTGGATTGCGCCAGCGGTAAAGCCCGTCGAACCCGCTCCCAAAACTCTGCGCAATGTCAAACAGGGCAATGAAATTAACGACATTCCTGATCCGTTAATCGTTATTTTGATTGAGACTCCGAAACTGGAATTGGCAAAAAAGGCGCGGGAAGAATTTATTAATTTCCAGACCGAATATTTTGGCGGAGTTAATAAAGCCAGCGAAAAAAATCCCAAAACTGAGACGCAAAAAATTGATCAGTATGTTAATGGTACTGTCGGCAAAATCATCGGGACAAATTATGTCGTTGGCGTGCTTGGGGCAGTGGAGCGCGTACAAAAGCTGAGTGAATCCAACGCGGTCGAACGGCTCACGGATGATTTAGAATTTGGTCAGGCGCGGATGCGGATGATGCCGACCAATGGATGGTTTGCATACCTCAATGGTAAAGCCGCAACGCAATTTCTTACAAATCTCCCACTTGGCTCAATCATTGGCATGCGCGGACTTTCTGCGATGACAGGTTTACAATCATTCAGGAGCGCGACACTTGTATCTACTTTTGAACGTGAAGGCGTAGTTGACAAACTTACCTTAAATTTTGCTGACGGTAAAAAAACTTTCCTGGATGCTTTTATCAATGGACCAGCCATTGAATTTAAAGGGGCAGGTTTAGTTCCCGCCAGTACGCCGGTTTATTTTTCCCATAGCCTTGACTGGCTTGTTGTCTGGGATGAATTGGTCATTCCTATCTTCGTAACCTCCTCCATGGTCAGAGAAGTTTCGGCCAAAGAAAGTATTGCGTATGAAGAGCGAATGAAGAAAGCAGAAAACGATAAAGATGACGGAGTGCAGTCTGAAGTAGTGGATAGGACTGAGAAACTACAGTCCGAATTGTCACCTGATAAAATAGAAGCCGCCAAAAAAGCTTTTCTGGAAAAGCTGGAAAAACAGCTTGGGTTCAATCCGCGTGAAGAGCTTGCCAAAGATTTTGCAAATGAAATTGTGATTGCCTACAACATTCCGAAACCAGAGAAATCGCAGCCTGATTTACCTAACGAAGATACTGATGAAAGTCAGAAAAATCGGCGGAGTAACACAGGATATGCCGGACTCATTGCGATTAAAGATCGCGCTGCTACGAAATCGGCATTACTGAAATTATTTGGCTATGCAATGAGCGGATTTGGTAGCATGAGCGTGGGCAATGAAAATAATGTGCCTGACGCTGAAAAAACAGATGAGCAGTTCAAGAAAGAACGCGCCCAACGTGAAGCGGCAACGAATGAGGCATACGCCAGGCTGCCGAAAGAAAATTACCAGAAAACCGAAATCGTTTATCTGGAGGGATTGGCGCTGGGCTTGTCGGACGAGTATTTATTTATTGCCGACAGCATCGAAACGATCAAGTTGATGATTGATGCGAAGGAGCAGGGAAAATCATTGGCCTCGGATGCGAATTATTCCCAGGCGATGAGCAGTTCATCGGGCGCGGGGCTGTCGCGGCTTTATGTCGGGCCAACTTATTTCAGTTCAATCTTTGGTTCTATGCTAGGCGATTTTGTAAATCATTCGCAAAAAAATGATGCCCAGGAAAATATTCAGGATGCCAGGGAATTACAATTCAACTTACCCGCCACGATTGCTGCTACCGCACAAAAAGAAGGGGCAAGCATTAGGGTCGAGGCTTTTTCCCCACTGGGTTTAGGGGGCAGCGCGATACTTGGCTGGTTCGGTAGCACCGTCAAAGGCAAGGCTGAACAAAACGAATATCAGGCGCGATTCAGGTTGCGAACGTTAGCCAATGTGGAGAAAAAATACGCCGAAAAACATAAACAGCTATTTGCCACGCCAGAAGAGTTAGCCAAAATCATTGAGCCAGAAATTGCTTCCTTTGATTGGAAATTAGAAGAGCAGAATTATCGGTTTGAATTCAAGCTCAAGCCAGGCAAAAAAGGTTTCGAAGCTACCGCTGTGCCGCTCAAGTATGGTCGTGATAGCCGCAAATCATTTTTTGTGGATGAGTCAGGGAAAATTCGTTTTGCTGATAAAGAAGGCAAACCCGCCACCGCCGATGACAAGGAAGATGAAACGCAGGTTTATACTCCAGAGGTAGAAGCGGCGGCAGTAATGGCAGCCGGGGCAGCAGAAGCGGCGGCATCCGCTGCGGAAAAATCTGTTCCACCACCGCCACCTCCTCCTGCCAGACCGCGTCCGAGGAAAAGGTAATTCAGCAATCCAGCGTTAGTTTTCTCACGCGCTCGGCGTTATAATTTGGTTTCTTATTCATTACCTGATTTCACGCCGAGGAATTTTGCTTGAGAAAAATATTTTTATTTGTCGCACTTCTGCTTTCGGTTTCAGCGTTCGCACAAAAAGCCGATCCGAACGATCCCACCAATGCCGAAAAAGGCAAACAGCTAATAAAACAGGTCATCGAAGCGCGTGGCGGGGCAAGTTTCCTGGGCTATACAACGATTCAGTCCACCGGACACTGGACACCGTATGAGCAGGGGCTGTCAACGGTTCCGATTCCGTTTCTGGATTACATTATTTTTCCTGATAAAGAGCGCACCGAATTTGGCAAAGCTAAAAAGAAAAAAGATCGCAAAATTCAGGTTAACGTCGGCAACGGCGGCTGGTATTACGATGGCGAAGCGGAAACCCTGAAAGAGCAGGATGAAAAGAAACTCCGCGAATTTCAAGAGGGGCTTGACACCGACATAGACCGAATTTTACGTGGTGGCTGGCAGCAAAAAGGCGTTGAAGTCAGTTTTTACGGACGCGAAGAAACGAGGCCTGGCGAACGCGCTGATGTTGTAACGATCAAGTTCAGGCCGGAATTTACGGTCTATTTGATGATTGATCGGTACACACATTTGCCCATGACGTTGAGTTATGAAAAACCAGGCGGCGAAAAGGGAACTGAGAAATACGAATATCGCTATAACCAGTATGTCGCTTATGACGGCGTGAAATTCCCGAATATCGTAGACCTGTATCGTGACCGCATCCAAATTAGCCGCGTCAATTACGAAAGTATTAAATTGAATGTCCAAATTCCTGAGACGATATTTACAAAACCGCCGAGTGCGAAAGAGGTGAAGTAAAAAAATTGCAAGAAGTTCGTTGCGCCTCCGTTCAGGTAATAATGGAGGAAAATTTATGTCACAACGAAGCTTTAAAATCACCCTGCTTTTGTCTGTCATTGCCAGCACGGCAATTCAATTTTACACTCGTTTCCTTGCTGTCCAGGCACAGGAAAAAACTAAATCTGTTACTGTAGATTGCAACACGCCAAATCCGGTAGACGCTTTGAATGAAGTTGTTCTGAAGCGCTTTCTCGAAACCAGAAGAGGCTTCGGATATGAGCGCGTTATGATCATCAGGCGTCCGAATACACCGCAACACTTTGAATCCTTTCGTGCCGAAACAGATGATGAACACTTGATTATCAACGATTTGAAAGCACATCATCTGAATGTAAATTTATTTCTGGCAGGGCGACAAATACTTGAGGAAGTTCAACGGATTGTTATTCCCGATCAAATATATATTGGGAAACCAGTAACTGTAATAGATTCATTAATGCACGGGCCGTTAACCATAACCGAAGAAGGGATTGATAAAAATCTGCCGAACGCTTCATCGGAAGAATTTACTAAACAGACGAGAAAGGCTTTGAAGAGTTTTGAGAAAGGAAACGAGTATCAATTTACTTCAGGGAAATGGAAAGTTGATGCACGCCCTGTTCGTGCCAGTGAAAATTCCTGTGTCGGATGTCATAAAGCGAGAGCTACCAGTGAGCTTGAGGCGAAGGAACTTAAAATCGGCGCTCCGCTCGGAGTTCTGCTTTACGTTTACAAAGTGAAAAAATCGAAATCATAACATCAGTTGCGGGTACGATTTCTAACCTTCGACTGATAAGAAAGACCCTTCAATGTTTCATCAATTCAAGGTTTGTTTTGTCCTTGCACTTACTTTAATTCTGAGCTTTTCAACATCTGCGCAAACAGCACAGAAATCTTCAGCCAAAATTTATTTCCCATCTAAAGGCGAATGGCAAAATCGTCGCCCGGAAGAACTTGGCATGGATTCCGCTAAGCTCGCCGAGGCCGTCGCCTACGCGCAATCGCAGAAGGGCGACATTACGAAAAATTTCTCGAATCAGGAAGAAGTTTTCGGCACCTTGCTGGGGCCAATTCCAAAAGAGCGTGCTGACAGCAACGGGATGATTATTCGACACGGCTACGTCGTTGCGCAGTGGGGAAATACGAAGGCGGTTGACCCAACGTACAGCGTGGCGAAAAGTGTACTCTCGACGATTTTCGGCTTGGCGTTGGATCGTAAAATGATTGCCAGTGTGCAAGACCCGGTGAAAAAATATATCAATGATGGCGGCTACGCTTCAGAGCATAACGCGAAAATTACGTGGGAGCATCACCTGCAACAAACCAGCGAATGGGAAGGCGCGATGTGGGGCAAATCGCACGATTTTATTGGCGTCCAGGAATTCGGCAAAGGACGCCGCGAACCGCGGACATTGCATGATCCCGGAACATTTTGGGAATATAATGACGTTCGCATCAATCGCTTTGCACTGTCATTGCTGCGCATTTGGAAGCGCCCACTGCCTGAAGTTTTGAAAACCGAAATTATGGATCGCATTGGAGCTTCGGACACGTGGCAATATCAGACCTATCCGAAGGCGGAAGCCGAAATTAATGGCAGGAAAATGAAGTCAGTCAGTGGCGGTACGCGTTGGGGCGGCGGCCTGTGGATTAATACTGAAGACGAAGCACGCTTCGGATATTTGTTTTTGCGGCGCGGCAATTGGAACGGCAAACAAATTATTTCAGAAGATTGGGTGAAGTGTGCGACGGCTCCGCTGAATATAAAACCTGATTATGGGTATTTGTGGTGGTTGAATACAAATCGAACGTTGATGCCGAGTGCGAGTGCCAGCAGTTATGGCGCATTTGGCGCAGGCTCAAATAAAATTTGGATTGATCCTGAAAATGATTTGGTAATCGTCTGGCGCTGGCACGACGGCAACAAAGCGGATGAATTTTTGCAGCGCGTGCTGGCGGCAGTGAAAGCGAAATAACTATGATCGAACAACTGATCGAAACCTGGCAAATCCACAACCGTATCAATTTGTATCTGCTTGAGGCAATCAAACCCGAAGCTTTGGCCGGAATAGCATCATCAAAAGGACGAACTGTCGCCGAGCAATTCGCGCATGTGCATAATGTTCGACTGATGTGGTTTAAATCAGCTGCGCCTGATTTGCTCGCGCAGGTGACGAAGATCGAAAAAGAAAATGCAACTGATTTGTCATTGCTGAAAAATTCTTTGCTGGCTTCGGGAGCAGCGATGGCTGAAATGCTGAGGCGCAGTCTGACAACCGACGGCAAAATTAAAGGTTTCAAACCACACGCTATGGCCTATCTTGGTTATATCATTTCGCATGAATCACATCATCGCGGACAAATTGCTCTGACGCTCAAACAATCAGGGCATCCGCTGGATAAAAAGACTTCGTTTGGTCTCTGGGAATGGGGAACTCGTTGAAAGTGATGAGGATGACTGTTCAAGACACGATTTATTTTGCTGACCCTGTTAATAAATTCGGGAATTCAACGTCAATACAGGTAAGTGCAATTCGTTTTTTCAACTTTCAATTTTCCCCGAACTTCTATTCGCATAACCTCGTACTGATGAGCAGTGAGGTTGAAGTTAACTGAGGTTCATTTACAGTAAGGAACAATATGGGAGCCACCCAGGTATTGATGATTTCAGATGGTGAATTGGTGCGTCGGTGTCGTGCCGGAGACAGTGTAGCGTGGGAACAAATCGTCCATAACTATTCTCGTCGCGTTTATAATTTGGCGTATCGGTTTACCAATCGGCACGAAGCGGCGGAAGATTTGACGCAGGAAGTTTTCGTGCGAGTTTACCGCTCGCTTGAGCAGTACGATCCCCAGGCGGGAGATTTGGCCAACTGGTTGATGCGACTGGCAAGAAATCTGGTTATTGATGACTATCGCAAACGTGTTCGGACTCCGACCGACGTAGGCGAGGATTTAACTGACCACGAATTTCATTTGCGCAGCTCGACCGATGCGCCGGATCGTCGGGTCGAACGCCAGGAGCGTTCTTTACAGGTTCATTCCGCGATTGCCAAATTACCGGCTGACTTACGAGAATGTGTAATTTTGCGCGATATTGAAGAACTAAGTTATCAGGAAATTGTTGACATCCTGAATATCCCGCTTGGGACCGTCAAATCGCGCATCAATCGCGGCAGAATAGAGCTGGCAAAAACACTGCGACGAATGAAGGTGGTCGAATTTATTTAATTTCAGGATTTAGGATTTTGGTCTTTGCGTTTTGCCAGACCAAAGCCCGGAAAACAAAGACCGAAGACCGAAGACGAATGAATTGCACTATTTTTACAGATAAGATTTCTGCCTATCTCGATGGCGAGATGCAGACGCGCGCGAAAGCCGAATTTGCGGCGCATCGCCTGAGTTGCCGTGATTGCTGCGCCCTTTTTAACGAAGTCCGCGACACGCTGACGGCAATGAGTGAATACGCGCAATTGGATGTCATTACTAATTTCGACACGCTTGAGGCGCGGATCGTAGACGCCACCAGCGCGGGCGAAATGTTGAGTTGCACTGAGTTCGACAAAATGATCGAACGATATTTTGATGGTGTCATTCTGGGCCCGACTTTCCAGACTTTTCAGGCGCATTTTGAGGATTGCTGGAAGTGTCGCCGCCTGTTGCGCGGGATCGAAGAAGCTAAAGAAATGTTGCGTGAAGTGAAAGAAGAAGTCGAAGTCCCGCGCCATCTTTCGCGCCGCATTATGGCGGCAACAGTTGGCAATGATTCAAATACTTTTTTTGATCAGCTTGCAAGATCGCTCAAAGCTGGACAATGGGTAGCGGCGTTTTTAATTTTTGCGGCGACTGGCATGCTCATTAATTATCGTTATGGCAGCGTCGAAAATATGGCGGCGCAAGCCAGCGAAAGAGCGCTTGAACGGCAGGAACAAATCAATCAGGCAGTCACAAATACAGGCATTATGGCAATCGCCGGGATGGAGTTCATTTCCGTCAAATTGCAAAATCGGGAACAACGTAAAAAAAATGAAAGCGGCCCGCCGCCAGCGCCGACTCCATCCGCCACCGATCATCAGTCACCGACTACCGACCACCGCTAAAATATGAATTGCTCATATCATCAAGTCACTTTAGCCAACACCCGCTGCCAGGTCTGTGCGCGACCATTATGTCCAGCGTGCGATCATCGGGTCAAAGGTTTCACTTACTGTCAGGATTGCATCGTGGCAGGAGTCGAAAGACTGGGCGGAAATCAAACCACAAAATTTACCAGTGCGACAAAATCTCCGGTCGTGGCTGCTTTGTTAGGACTGATCCCCGGACTTGGCGCAGTTTACAACGGTCTGGTAGTAATGGCTTTGGTGCAATTTGCCGTGACCGTAGGTTTATGGCAACTCGACGATATTTTTGACGCCAGCTTATTTTGGTGGGCTGGCACAGCCTCGTATGTTTATTCGATTTATACTGCTTATCAAACAGCTTTGCGATTGAATGCCGGTGAAGATTTAAGCGGCGAAGAAAATAAACTCAAAAATATTTTGCAGGAGAAAACCAAAGTCTGGGGATCAGCCCTGATCGTCCTTGGTGGACTCTCAATCCTGCATTGGATTTTGCCGCATTCTTTCGTTAGCCATCTGTGGACATTAATTTTGATCGGTGTCGGAATCTATTTTGTCGCGTTGTTTCGTCGTGCGCCAAAAGCAAAAATCACCCAGGAACTACCCCAAAATTTTCAGCCGGAAACTCCGCCCGTCATTGCCTTTGACCCTATCGCTCGTGATTATTCACAAGCTGAGACACGCCGCTTTGATGTGCGCTGAAGATTTTCTTTCTGCGCCACGATACTTAATCCAGCCGTTCATTTTCCGCCTCGCCTTCAAATTACAATCAACGTAACAGATAATCCTTTTTTTGCTCTTCATTCAGGAGAATTTAATTGTGCAGAAAATAGTTTTTCTTGATCGTGAAACCGTGCAGGCAAATTTTCGCTCACCGGCTTTTGCTCATGAGTGGGTTGATTATGCGACTACCACGCCAGTGGAATTGTCTACTCGTTTACAAGCCGCGACGATTACCATCACCAATAAAATCCCGTTGCGTGAGGCCGTCTTAGCACAGCTTCCCAGCCTTAAATTGATTGTCGTGGCGGCGACCGGTTACGATTGCGTAGACGTGAATTTTTGCCGCGCACATAACATCGCTGTCTGTAACGTGCGCAACTACTCCAGCCAATCCGTAGCTGAACATGTGATGATGTTGTTGTTCAATCTGGCGCGTAATTTTCCGGCGTATCAGGCAGATGTCAAAAATGGCGACTGGCAACGTGCTTCCACTTTTTGCCTGAACACACATGCGATAAAAAATTTACGCGGCAGTACGCTTGGTATCATTGGCAACGGCGCAATTGGTCAGGCTGTCGCGCAACTCGCCTCCGCGTTTGGGATGAAAACCCTCATCGCAGAACGCAAAGGCGCGATAGAAATCAGAGCCGGACGTGTCAGTTTTGTAGAGGTCATGCAAACGAGCGATGCAATTTCCCTGCACTGTCCGTTAACCGCCGAAACGCACAATCTAATTGGCGAAACTGAATTTTTGCAAATGAAACCGACAGCGATTTTGCTGAACGCTGGACGCGGCGGGTTGGTTGACGAAGCCGCTTTGGTAGCGGCTTTGCAGGCGCGGGAAATTGGTGCGGCTGGCATTGACGTATTAACAAAAGAACCTCCCGCTGATGGTAATCCGCTGCTTGAAATTAATCTACCCAATTTAATCGTGACGCCGCACAACGCCTGGGCCAGCGCGCAATCGCAACAAATTTTAGCTGAGCAGATGGTAGATATTTTGGAAGCGTTCAGCGCAGGAAATACAAAAAATCTCGTCTGGTGAGATTTTGCCGCAAGTAAAATTTGCACTATTTGGTTGCCTGCTATTGTAATCGGCGGGCATCTAACGTCTGGGCTGCCTCGTCGCTTTTAATGGTGTCTTCGGAAAATTAAAAACGGCACTATCCTTTTGGAGATTTGCAGACTCTATCTATTGGTAAAGTACGCGGAAGTCGTCCACTTCGCAGTCACCAGGTCGC
>JANMKB010000638.1:0-12162 GCA_031371805.1 Blastocatellia bacterium
GGAATCTTCCCCATGGCTTCTTCGGTGCGCTGTTGTAAGACTACAGCTTTATCAAGCGTTTCACGGCGCGTGCCATCAATCACGAGCAAATACCCGGAAGCGCCGCGCAGGTATGACATGTGAACTTTCTGAAACTCGTCCTCGCCATACAAATCCCAGAGAATCAGGTTCATTGATTTGCCATCGAATTGCACCTGTTTCTTATCAATTTTGACGCCCACTGTCGTATGGTATTTTTCTGAGTAGATACTCCTGACAAAACGCGCCACGAGACTGGTTTTGCCAACCGCAAAAGAGCCTAACATGCAAATTTTCTTCTGAATCATGGACTGGTATCTCGTGGAATAAAACTACGGGATTACTCAATCTTAAAGGAAACTCGACGATTTTCTTCCGGCTTACCGCTGAGCGAATACTGGTCGCCAATTCCTTCGGTGATTAATTTCGTATTTTTTAACTGACTGGTGCGTAATTCCAATTGGGCTTTGACCTGATTCGCACGTTCTTTGCTTAAGGTTAAATTCGCCTCCTTTGTTCCCGACGAATCTGTCTGCCCAATAATCTTTAGCCTGATTTGCTGGCCTGTGTGTCCGGCTATTTCATCAAGCTGCCTGATTTTTCCGGCCATCAACGCAAGGTTTGATTCCTGACCGGAGGCCAGACCTGGCGCCGCTTCAAAAAACAATATCCGCTCACTTTCGATTTCTTTTTTCAGCGCCGAAGCCTTTTCAAAATCAGACTCGTGCAAGCGAAACTGGGTGATGCCCGGAATAAAGAGCGCTAACCGGCTGGCTTCCGCAAGCCATTGCTGAGACGCCGAACCAGTCACGTAAAGAATATCATCCCTGACATTTAATGTAACCCCGGAGGGCGGATTCAATAGTTTTTTTGCGCGTGCTTCGGCCAGCTTTGCCGATTGATATTCTTCCCAGTGCGCATTAAGCCTGGTCGCATCAAGGTTGAAATCTCCCATGAGTTGCGCCGGATCAATGGTCAATGGATCACGCAATCCAACGAGGTGATATTTCCGCCAGCCGCGTTCCGCTTCGGTCACAACAATGCCCGGAGAGTTACTTAGCTTTGCCAGATAATTATTCCAGCGCAGCCGATCTCTGATGGAAAAAAATCCCCAGGTACATAAGGCCAGAAGTAAAACTCCAATGACCGCTAGGGCCGCTTTCGGTCTTTGTGTTTGCGCCGGATCAGCAAAGGATTGGTATTGAGATTGCAAAAGTGATTCAAGGACCGGACGGCAGATTTCAAAGGGCGCGGCATCACCCTCAAATGACAAGAGTTTTTTTCCTCGGTCGCGGTAAATACTTTCCAGTGCTTCCTGCATTTCCTCTCGTAACTCTGCCGGAACTGTGCCGCGCACCACACAGGCCAGCACCGCCTGCGGACTAACTTCCGTCAGCACCGTGCGCATACCAATCTGTAACGAGCCAACCGGCTCTCCTTCACTTTCGCCAAATGAATCCTGAATAAAATCCTGAATTGCCGTCAGCATCCCCGAAACCACGTCGGCATCCTGCGTCTGAACAGATTCACCCGCCACGTGTAACAAAACCAGACCGGTCTTGCGATGAATCAAAAAAACCTGCTCAACCCGATAAACCAGGGAGTGATAAAGCACAACTTCAGCAAACGATTTGCCGCTGGCGTAAGCTTCCATGCGCCATTTTAAGCCCTGCAAACTAAAACTATGTTGCAAAGTCTGATTAATGGTCTGGGTCAGATTATTGAAAGCCTGGGCGATGCCGCGGCGAATCGCAGGCCCAATAATAGGAAAAATTGCTTCGGAGATATGTTCTGGATGGCGACGCGCCGAAAGCTTGATGGATTCGACCACGTAAGGCGTGATGGCTTCGGTAAGCTGATGATCACCAGTTGCGCGAGCAGAAATTGCATCAGGCAAAACCAGACTTACTTTGGGGGTAAGTTTTTCAGGATCGTTAAGGTCTTCCTGTAAGCGTTCAATCTGTCTTTTTCTCTCAACGCCGAAAAGTAATTCCTGCAATTCATGCATTTGTTCTGCGGGGGCAGCGGGTTCGGTTCCTTTAAAAGCCGGGGCTTTGGCTTGAGCTTCATCTGGTTGCGAGACAGACTGGATGGACGAGTCGTTCATAGTCAGTGGTCAGTGATCAGTGGGCAGCGGTCAGCAGCAAATAAAGTTTCTCATCACCTCTGACCGCCAAACCAGGCTCGACTATTTCACCTTTTCACCCGCAAAACGCTTAGCCATTTCGTTAAAGATCAGCGCGATGTCGGAGCGATTAAGCTTGTCACTATCTAGTTCTTTAACTTCACTATTCAGCGAGTTGTTCAGATCTTCAGCACGGCGCTGAATATCGCCGGACAATGCTTTGGCCTGAGTTATCAATTCCTGACGCAATTCATTTTGCCCTTTGCCCGATTTATCATCAAGCTGGCTGATTTTCTGATCCAGCGCCTGTGTCAGACTTTTCATTTCACTGGTTACAGCCTTCACTGTTTGCGTTCGTTCGGCCTGCTCAGATTTAAGTTTTTCAGTTAATTGCAGAACTTGCTGGCGGACTTGCGCTGCCAGTTTTTCCAGATGCTGGCGCGCCTCTTCACGCGCCTCAACCGTCTTTTGCAATAATTGTTCTTCCAGCACGGCAAAGCGTTTATCAAAATCTCTTGATTGGGCGCCGAACAAAATGTCCCGCACTTTGTCGAGGCTGTCGGCTGTATTGTCAGCCGCTGGCGGAGTGGCTGGCAGCGGCATACCTTTACGATCACTCATTATTGAATTACTCCTTAACCTGGCAATTGTGCGCTTTCCTCGCAGGTCAGATTTTTGTCTGGGCGGGGAAACCTTTTTCTTTTTTCCTGGCATAATTCATCTCTGGGGCAAATTGCATTAGTCACCAGGAGATGTGATGAGACGATGCTGCATTACTAAAAGTCAGGAACAGGTGGATTCCTGACCATTGCGGGGGCTTGTTTTTTTGGACAGGATGGGAAATAAAGATGGCGTCCCATCAAAAGCAGAGAAGTTTAGCTGACCTGAAGGTGAGATGCCTGCGACTGTCGGGTTACTCTTCGTACAGGTAACGAACTCCGCTTTTTCTCAGGAACAGTTTCGGACCGCCATCAGCGGGTCCCAAACTAAACACGTCACGATCATAATAGCGGATAATGCCGTGTAGGTTTTCACCGCTCTTCAGCACTACCACGACCTTTGTTTCAGCTTCAACCAATGCTTTCAAGTAAGCGGCTTCCTGTCCGGTATCATCGTAGTCAATGACTTTTGGCGCAGCAGGCTTGGGAATATGCCGGGCATTCGGTTTTTTACCACCACGAGTAGGGCGACCTCTGCCTGGGCCGCCACTGCCGCCGCCGCTACCTCCGCCACTTTTACCCTGGGGACGTTGTCTTGGATCAAATCGAGATTTATTAAAGTTGTCCATGTGACCTCATTCGCGCAAGAGTTAATTGAACCGCCTTACGCTGGGGTGAGAAATTAATCAGCAAATTGCCTGACACTTAAGCGATGTTTGCCTCAGCACCAGAATGGTTGCCAAACTTAAGCAGTAGAGTTGTGCGAAGCCGCTACTTTATTGACTGCCGCCCAAGTTGGCAAGCCATTTCTGTACTATTCGTCAGAAGCTACCTTTTCGGCCTGGATAAATCGTCCGGCGAAACCAGCTTGCGCGTTTTTTGACGCTCTCGAATACTGGCGATTCTGTGCTTCAAATAATCCGGGGCTTGCGCGTCTGGTTCGGTCTGTTCCAAAACTTTAATGGCCTCTTCATAATTCGAGGTATTCTCATAACAGTCCGCCAAATGATCCCGCGTTTGACGGCGAATATTCAAGTCTGTCGTATTTTCAGTCACGATTTTATAAGCCGGAATCGCTTCTTCAAATTCATTGCGAATGACCCGCACGCCGCCGATCCGCAGGTAAGCCTTTTCTGACAAATTATCATAAGGGGCGTCTTTGACCACCTTCTGATATTCAACTAACGCCTGACTTTTATCATTTTCGTAATACTGGTTCGCAATCTCAAGGCGGATTTTACGACGCGCCGGAGTTTCGGAATAAGCCTTCAGTAAATTTTCATATTCACTGATCGCCTCCCGCAACTTTTTCATTGCCACATAACACTCAGCCAGCCGCTGATGCACCTGTTCCAGGTCTTTGAATTTGGGATAATCTTCCAGCAAACGAATGTAATGTTCCGCCGCCCGCTCATACTGCTTCAGGTTCAGGTAATACACGTTCGCAACTTTGAAATGAACCTCAGCAACCTGATCCGAGGGAGAACTGTCTTTCAAATACTCTTCGTAACGTGCGACTGTCATTGCCCAGTCTTCCTTGTCCCACGCCGCCTGCGCCTGCGTTAGTAACGCATCACGCGAATGACAGGCAGACAGAAAAACCAACAGGGAAAAGCAGATTGTAAGTAGCAGGTTACGCACAGAAAGAGCGCCGCCCTTTATTTCTGTCGCCTGATGTTTGTAATGTGCAGTTTTGAATTTCAACCTGCTACCCACAGACTACTGCCTACTTTTCGTCAACCTGAACTGCCTGATTTTCAACCAGCGAAGCACTGGCGACTAAATCACCAGTGGAAGCATCAATCAATTTCACGCCCTGGGCACTGCGACCAGTTTCCCGAATAGTGTCAGCCTCAATCCGAATGATCTTGCCATTTTCAGTAATAATCAGGACTTCGCTATCTTTTGTCACGGGCATCACCCCAATGACTTTGCCGGTTTTTTCAGTAGCTTTGAGATTAATGACCCCTTTGCCACCACGACCAGTTACCCGATATTCACCAATCGCGGTTTGTTTGCCAAAACCATTTGAAGTCACGCTGAGCATTTGCTCATCGCCACTGACCGCACAAACACTGACGACAAAATCTCCCTCGCGCAGGGTGATGCCACGCACTCCACGCGCCTGCCGTCCCATGTCACGCACTTCGTCTTCTTCAAAACAAATTGCCTGACCGAGATGCGTGGCAAGGAAAATTTTCTTTTGTCCATCCGTCAGGACAATTGTGATTAACTCGTCATCATCATCCACACCCATCGCAATGATGCCGTTGGAGCGGATATTGGCGAAATCCGAAAGTTCGGTTTTCTTAATCACCCCTTTGCGCGAAACCATCACCACGAATTGCCCTTGTGCAAATTCACGAATCGGCGTTACGCCGGCGACTTTTTCCGTCAAAGGTAAATTCACCAGATTCACAATCGCCTTGCCTTTGCCTGCCGCCTGAGAATCAGGAAGTTCGTGGACCTTAATTTTGTAAACCTGACCTTTGGTTGTAAAGATCATCAAGTAGCTGTGCGTCGAAGCGACGAACAAATGTGAGACGACATCTTCAGACTTGGTGCTCATGCCCTTGCGCCCGGTGCCACCACGTCGTTGGGAACTGTAGGTTGTCACCGGAGTGCGCTTCACATAACCCGAATGCGAAAGCGTAATCACTACATCTTCGTCAGCGATGAGGTCTTCAAGTGTTAGCTCAACGCTGCTGTCAACGATTTGTGTGCGCCGTTCGTCGGCATAATCTTTTTGGACTGCGCGTAATTCTTTGGTAATCACGGTGCGCAGCACACTGTCGTTGTTAATAATTTCATCAAGCTCGGCAATCAGTTTGATCAGGCCTTCGTACTCATCAATGATTTTTTGCCGTTCGAGCGCGGCTAAACGACGAAGCTGCATGTCAAGAATCGCCTGTGCCTGCAACTCCGAAAAGCCAAATTGCGAGATCAAGCCCTGTTTGGCTTCATCCGTTGTGCCGGAGGCGCGAATCAATTTGATAATCGCGTCCATCACATCAAGGGCCTTTTTCAATCCTTCCAAAATATGAGCGCGCGCCCGTGCTTTTTTGAGTTCATACAAAGTACGGTTACGCACGACTTCGCGGCGAAACGTAATGAACTCGCTGAGCGTGTCGGCCAGGTTCAAAATTTTCGGCTGACCGTTGACGATGGACAGATTAATCATCCCGAACGAAGTTTGCATTTGCGTCAGCTTATACAACTTGTTCAGCACGATTTGCGGCACAGCATCGCGCTTGAGTTCGACAACGATACGAACTTTCTTGGCCGCCGCTGATTCGCGGTCGGTTTCGTCACGAATTTCAGAAATTCCCTCAATTCGTTTTTCATTAACCAGGTCAGCAATAGTTTCAATTAATCTGGCTTTGTTCACCTGAAAAGGAATTTCGGTGATGACGATGGCATCGCGTTCCGTCGTCCCGCGACCAATTTTGTCAATCGCCGCACGCGCCCGAAGCTGCATCACGCCCCGCCCGGTTTCATAAGCCTGCTTGATACCTTCACGTCCATAAATAAAGGCTCCGGTCGGAAAATCCGGCCCGGGAATAAATTTCATCAAATCGGCAACCGTGGCTTGTGGATGTTGCAGCAGATAAACTGTGGCTTCGATGATTTCATTCAGATTATGCGGCGGAATTTTTGTTGCCATGCCGACGGCGATACCTTCGGAGCCATTGAGCAAAAGATTTGGCACACGCGCCGGAAGCACTGTCGGCTCCGTCCGCGAATCGTCATAGTTTGGAACAAACTTGACCGTTTCTTTTTCAATGTCCGCCAATAACTCCGTAGCAATTTTCGTTAAACGCGCCTCAGTATAGCGATAAGCTGCAGCCGAATCTCCATCAACGCTACCCCAATTCCCCTGACCATCAACCAATGGATAACGCAGCGAAAAATCCTGCGCCATTCGTACCATTGAATCGTAGACAGCGGAGTCGCCGTGCGGATGATACGCGCCGAGGACGTTTCCGACTACATTGGCAGATTTTTTGTAGGGCTTGCCTGGCACCAGGCCGCTTTCATTCATCGAATACAAGATGCGGCGATGGACGGGTTTCAACCCGTCCCGCACATCAGGCAACGCACGCCCGATGATGACAGACATCGCATAGTCCAGATAACTACGCTTCATTTCGTCTTCGATGTTGACATCAAATTTTAACTGATTCTCCATTAACCGTTCCTTCGTCAAAGTGATTTACTGAAGGCTGTTACGCCTCAGAGTTAAAACAATAATTTATAGATTGACTGCGGACTAAATGTCCACCGCTCAACACCATCAGATAAGTTTATTTGAGCAGCTTTGCCAACGCTGAAGTGATGGTGCAAATGACTTGCTAAATTAAGCTGAAATTATACCTGGGAAAGGGGATATGAACAAGGCGTGAAGACGAAAAACTTGCTTATTTCAGGCGTGTTTCGGCGGTTTAAATAACTCACTTACCCGACAACTAAAGCCAGGCAGAAGAGCTTCGCTGCGGAGTTCGCTTTCTTCATCAAGAATAGTAGTTTTGGTCGGAGAGTCAAACACAAAAACGTTTTTGTGTTCCGGCGAAATCAGCCATACGTGCTGGACGCCGGCGGCAAAATATTCCAGGACTTTGCCATGCACTTTGGCCCAAATATCCTTTGGCGAAACAACTTCAACGGCTAAATCAGGAGCAATTTCCCAACGGCCTTCGGGATCGCCGACGGCAGGAATTCTCGCCGCCGCAACAAAAGACACGTCAGGCAGGCGCTGATTATGCCCGATCATAAACGTCGCATCCGGACCATAAATCTCGCCTAATTCATTGTCCTCAACAAACGCGGCTAACCTCCGAATTAAACGAACTCCAACTCTGCTGTGCCTGGCTCCAGACCTTTCCTTTTCCTCCGGTTGACCGTTGACGATTTCGTATTCTTTTTCAGGATCAAGAACGATTTCTGCGCCTGGCATAATTTTTTCTCCTGCTAAATATTCTCCGCGCTAAGCAGTTTTCGCGTTCAATTGCAGGCATTCGTGCGAGCAAAAAGTTTGGCTGCATCCAGCCGAAACAATTTGGATGGCATCGTTTGCCGTGACAAATGCTCCGCACGCCGCACAACGTAACATTTGAGTATTTTTGGTGGAGGCTGAACCAACTTCCGCCGCCTGCTCACGAATTTTCCTTAACTCTTTCGCTGTGTTGCGAACATTAAAGCTCAGCCGCGTAATCGCTTTCATCACATAAACGATGAACGCAAAAATAAACAGGATCACAACAAAACGTAAAATAAGGGCAATCACTTCGGGCCTCCGGGGTCTGCTCCGTGCTGGAGCATCGTTTTCGCATCTCCGGTTTTGCTGTTCGGATTTGGCTGACCGGATTTTGCCTGCTGTAACCGTTCACGCATCTGCGTTAAGACCTGCTGCGCTTCGCCAGGCGCACTTTTGCTGTCCACTTCGACCTGGCTCAGCAATTTTTCGGCTTCATCCAAATTTTGCTGGCTAAGGATCAAAGACGAAGCCAGGTAAAATTTTGCCGTGCGATTTTTCTGGTCTTTCGCCAATGCCTTACGCGCCCAGGGAATCGCTTCCTGATAGTTCTCCTGGAAAAAATAAGCGCCTGCCATTTCTCCCATCACCTCGCCGTCCGCCAGTTTGAGCTTGTTTGCCTGTTGCAAAAAAGTCAGTGCACCTTCGGGACGGCGGATTTGCATATACAATTCCGCTGCGTGACGCTGCGCTTCAAAATCATTCGGATTATCTTTGGCTTTTTTAATTGTTTCCGTGATTTGTGCCGGCATTTGCGGCGCTGCGCCCGAAGCATCGCCAGCGCCATTTGGATTCGCTTTTATTTTTTCTGTGACCTGCGCAATTTTGGCATTGTTATCAGCGCTCTGGACTTGGCGATAGTTGTAATTCGCCCATTTGAAACCGCAGGCCGAACCGATTACCAATCCCAAAATCGTAAACCCAATGCGATTTTTCAGGGCGCCGAAACCGCTGGTGACGCCAATCGTAAAATTAGTTCTATCGTCTGTTTTCGGTGTTTTTTTCATGTTGCCCGTACCTTAAAAAATAGCGTGAGTTTCAGAGCGAGCCTGTAAGCCGAATTTTGTACCCCGTGGCTGAATTAACAGCGGCAGGGGCGGCGATCATTCATCTAGGCGGCCAATTACTCAGCCGCTCCAGCAACCCACCCGAAAACGCACCACGCTTCGCTTCATCTCAAATCCCAAAGTTAAAATTTGCGATCAAGCGAAGCGTGGGTCGAGGCGGACAACCTCGGATTACGTTTCCCTATTTGGTCTTGCACCGCAGGGGGTTTGCCTAGCCAGGCCTGTCGCCAGACCTGCTGGTGAAGCTTTTAACTCACCGTTTCACCATCGCCCGGCATTGCTGCTTAGGGCTGTCTGTTCTCTGTTGCACTATTCCGTCGGGTCGCCCCGCCTGGTCGTTAACCAGCCTGCTGTCCTGTGGTGTCCGGACTTTCCTCTCGCGGCCTAAGCCGCCAGCGATCACCCAGCCTGCTCTGAAACTACGCGGGAAGTATAGCACAGCGCAGATTTTGGTTAAGGGCTGGGCGCAGGTGAAAAATTTGCGCTGTGAAAATTTGCAGTTACTGAGCATAGCTGGGATGATGTCAGCTTTCTCAAAAGGCAATTTTAACCAACTGAAATGACTTCACCCACGACAACTTTCGCAACGAAAACCGCCGTTCCGCAGCCAGCTAACGTAATAATTCTGACCACAACTTACTACGCCACGTTCCTGGCGCTGGGGATGATTATGATGGCACTCGGCGCAACACTGACCGAATTGGCGCACCGGACAAATTCGCAGTTCCGTGAAATCAGCTATTCATTTATGTTCCGGTCAATGGGGTTTATCCTCGGATCAATTTTCGGCGGCAGAATTTACGACCGATTACGCGGGCATAAAGTTTTGGCCAGCGCCCTTTTTCTGATGGCGTTCTCCGCAGCTTTTGTTCCCGTCATCCCTAATCTGTGGGTTTTAATTTTCCTCTTTTTATTTCAAGGCTTAGTCGGCAGCCTCGTCAACATCGGCGGAAATATGATGTTGCTGTGGACGCATCAAAAAAATATCGGAGCGTTGCTGACAGGATTACATTTTTCCTGGGGTTTGGGTTCAGCTATTTCGCCGCTGATCGTCGAACAAGTCGAAAAGATCAGTGGCAACATTAACTGGGCGTATTGGGTGTTATCGCTTTCGGTTTTGCCCGTCTGCTTTTTTTTGCTGCGCCTGCCAAGTCCAGACAATCCTCACACCAATGACGGCGAGTCAAAAATAAAAGTAAATTTGTTGCTGGCCATTTTGGTTGGCTGTTCCTTTTTTCTCTACACGGGATTTGAAGCCTCGTTGATTAACTGGATTCATACTTACACGACGCAAACCGGATTGGGCGACAAAAGCGCGGCGTATAAACTCAATTCGGTTTTTCTACTGTTGTTTACCTTCGGGCGGTTGTTATCAATTCCAATCGCCGCCCGCCTCCGTCCCCGCACAATTTTGATTTGCGATTTCTGCGGTTGTATTCTGAGCGTCGCAGCAATTTTAATCTGGCCCGCAGCAGTCAACGTTTTGTGGGTCGCCTGCTGCACGCTGGGGCTTTCGATGGCTTCGATCTTTCCCACGATGCTGGCCTTTGCGGAACGAAGAATGACGTTGAGTGGCAAGCTGACAGGTTATTTATTTTCCGCCGCCAGTGGAGGCTCCATGATTTTGCCCTGGATCGTCGGGCAGTTTTTTGTTGCGGTCGGGCCGCAAGTTTTATTTTACCTGGTGCTGACAGCCCTCTTTGCCGAAGCAGGTATTTTCACCGTGATGATGATTTGCTACCAATCGCATTCAAACGCTAAGCCATTACCCCATAAAGAAGTGATCCAATGAAAATTCTTACGGCCCAACAAATGCGCGAAATGGATCGGCTCACCGTCGAGCAATGTGGAATTCCCTACGTCACATTGATGGAAACCGCCGGAGCAAAAGTCGTCGAAGCCATTATTGAAGAGTACGGTTCTGTCGAAGACAAATGGATTAGTATTTATTGTGGCAAAGGAAATAATGGGGGAGATGGCGCAGTCATTGCCCGCTTGCTGTGGCTGAAAAAAGCCTGGCATGTCGAAGTTTTTTTGTATGGCTCCCTTGCCGAAATAAAAGGAGAAGCGCGAACTAACTTTGAAATTATCAGAAAGCTTCAGGAGCTGAACTTAGCACAAGAAGATCGCTCTCAAACGATTAAACTAACAGAAATTTCTGAGCTAAGTTATGAATCTGAAGACTACAACTCTGGCTCTGATTTTATTATTGATGCTTTACTTGGGACAGGAATCACCCGTCCAGTCGAAGGGCTTTTCGCACGAGCGATAGATGTTATTAATTCCCATGATCATATTCCGACTATTGCCGTTGATCTGCCTTCAGGGATGTCATCTGATTCTGAACAAATCATTGGCCCCTGCGTCACAGCCAATCTGACCGTTTCATTTACTGCTCCCAAAATTGGTAATCTAGCTACCGCTAACGGAAAGCTTGTCATCGCTCCCATTGGCACACCTGATTTCTTCCTGCCTGAAACTCAGCTTGAACTAATTGAAGAATCACGGATCGCCCAATATTTGCAGGACTCGCAACGCAAACCCGATGCACACAAAGGCTCGGTCGGGAACGTACTCTTAATCGCCGGATCACGCGGAAAAACCGGTGCAGCCGCGCTGTCATCCGAAGCGGTTTTGCGAGCCGGAGCCGGATTAGTAACCATTGCAACTTCGACCTCTGCGCAAGCGCTGCTCGTTACGCAAGCTCGTCCTGAAGTGATGACTGAATTATTGGCTGAAACTGAAAGTGGCGCAATTTCTGAAACTGCGCTCGAAGCTGCATTACAACTTGCCAGCGGGCGAACTGTTATCGCCATCGGCCCTGGTCTTTCATCTTCAGACGAAAGTACGCGAAAATTTGTGCTTGAATTTATCAGGCGCAGAACTTACCCGATTGTCATTGATGCCGATGGATTGAACGCGCTCGCGCCGTGGCCTGAAGACTTAACAGGCTCTGAGGGATTGCCAATTATTATCACTCCGCATCCCGGAGAAATGGCGCGATTGACTAGAAAAACTAACTCTGAAATCGACGCCGATCGCATCGGCATCGCTCGTGAATTTGCCACTAAAAATCACGTCATTACGGTTTTAAAAGGATCACGAACAATCATCGCTGCGCCAGGCGGAGAAGTTTTTGTGAACCCAACCGGCAATGCTGGAATGGCTACTGCCGGATCAGGCGATGTACTGACTGGATTAATTTCAGGCTTGCTCGCGCAGTCTCCGCACAATGTTATTGCGTCTGTCATTGCTGGGGTT